>JAJZEJ010000535.1 GCA_021828635.1 Chloroflexota bacterium | reverse complement strand
TTGACACATTTGTCAAGATGGTAGTAGCAACTTTTTTATTGTTTTCATGCGGAAAGCGCCCATTTCATTCTTTTCTAACAATTATTGTAGGGAAAAGGGGTATGTATATGACAACCCTTGTAGAGTCTAGGCAAGAACCTGACGCTGGCTCTCCAGTACGAAAAGAGACAGCAGAACAGGCACTATCTCTCACTGAATTATTGAATAGCCAGAGTGGTGTACGTGCGGAGAAAGTATATGATACTGCCAGTTTAATAGAAATTCTCTTCCCTCCTCCTACACTCGGTCAGGCTTTCTTTAGCCAATTTATGCAGTGCGCCCAAGATGGACAGGTGACACTCCCTGATGAGCCAGCATCAGTCATCGTCATCTGCACGAAGAGCATTGCTACCCTCGGCAAGAAACTCGGTTTTTCTAACGATACTACACAAAAATATGTCGTCCTATTCAAAGCATTGGGTCTCCTCAAAAAACGCAACGTCATGGGAGAGCAAGCATTCATTATCTCAGTAGGAATCTACCACGCCCCAGAGACACTGGAAGCCAATCTCGATCACCTCATCCTTCATAGCGACAACAAAAAGAGCCGGGGCAAACTTCATCAATTAGTACTTGATGTCAAACAACGTTGTCTCGTCTACGGACTGATCACGCAAGACATCACGGACACATTTATCTTGCTAAACGCCCTACTTCATCCTGCGCCCGGCGAAACAAAGCTGCGTCTGATGCGGCGGTTCGTCCAGTCACAATACCTTATCAGTACGCTAGCTACTCATGTCTTGCAGCGCACCCATCTCCCACAAAGACAATGGGTAGATTCGCAGACACAGGTAGATTCGACAAAGTCTACCCAGCAAGGTATAGCACCACGCATCGTCCATTCCACGACTCAACAGGTAGACTTTGCCGACCTAGAATCTACCTTACATATGTTGCCAGATAGTCGTGAAAAACGGGAACCTTCATCACTTCAGCTACCCAGGAATCTACCTGAAGAAAAGTCTACCTATCCTGAGCAAACAGGTAGGTTTATAGAGGCTACTCAGCCCTTACCCAGGAATCTACCTGAAGAGAAGTCTACCTATCCTGAACAAATAGGTAGACTCACGCAAGGAAAACTACAAGAGAAACTACCTGTCGTATTGCATCAGCTAGATACCATTCGCCATAGTCAGCCGCTTCCAACCCATAATGAAGCTCAATCAGGTAGATTTTCCGCTATTTCACCCCTTCCAGCACCACCTGAAACATCCGAACAGGTAGATTCCTCCATGTCGCAACGTAACGTTAACGTTAGTATATATAATTATTTTTTAACGTTAACGTTACGTCAGCCGCGCAAAGTTGCAGAATTTTTGGCAGAGCAGTTAGAGCATGATCCTTCCGCCTATCGAAAATACATCAAGCTCTTTTCCGTGCAACGAGGCCAACCACGTGACCCTCATGTGTTGGCAGCAGCTTTTATCTGCACGATGATGCGTGTACATTGTGAACAGTGGAAACTGGAGCGCCCTGGTGGCTATTTCACGAAGATATGCCGTATATATGACACAGGGATACCGGAGGATGTGGAAGCATGGGTCAAACAGTACGGAACTATGTCCTTTAGCCAATTTTTTGCGGCACTTACCGAGCAAGCACAACAACACACTCAACAAACAGGTAAATCTACCCAGGTAGTGCCTTCTGCCCAGGAAAACGTGAGCAAACCAGCTCCCACTTCCCATTTGCGCCAACTATCAACGGCACCGCAATTACAGGCTGATCCAGCCCATATGGTGATGAGCAAAGATGAGGCCCATGCCCTGGTAGAATATATCCGACAAGATATCCATCCTCGCCATGTTTACATAAGACTTCTATGCGCTGGAAAAACACAACCGCGCTATGCAGTATTGATTGATGCCCTTGCATCAGGTAGTCAGACCATAGACCAACTCATCGTTTACACAAAGCAGGAATGGCAAGAGCGGCTAGCAAACACAACTTCCTGGTATAATCTCTTCCAGCATATCAAGATCACATAAACCTGAAAATAGAGGAGACAGACGCAATGGCTATACGTGAACGTCTTTTGCCTCAAAACATCGAGGCAGAATATGGAGTACTTGGGAGTATCTTTATCGATCAAGAAGTCCTCGCCCCTGTAGCAGAGTTTTTGATCGCGGAAGATTTTTATCGTGACACCCATCGCATCATTTTTCAGACAATGCTGCACCTGTATAACCAACGTACACCAATAGATATTATCACCGTCACTGATGCGCTTGAGCAACAGGGAAAACTTCATGAGATTGGAGGGCCAGGGGTTATATCCTCCTTCATGAATTATGTGCCAACAAGTGGCAATGCCGTCTATTATGGCCGCATTGTAGCTCGCACCGGTATGTTACGCCGTCTCATTCATGCATGTAGCCAGGTCGTCGCCCATGCTTATGAGGATAGTGAGGAAAACGCGGGCATGACACTAGAGATGGCTGAGGAGATGATCTTCGAGATTAGCCAGCAATTCAATTCCGCGACGGCCACTTCCACGGTGGTAGGCGATCTGACAGCAGCTTACATTGAGCGCCTGTCACAGATAATTCATAAGCCAGGCGAGATTGCCGGAGTACCGACCGGTTTGACTGACCTGGATCATCTCCTGGGTGGCTTCCAGAAATCCGATCTCATCATACTAGCTGGCAGGCCGGGAATGGGAAAAACGGGTCTGGCGCTCACCATAGCGTATAATGCAGCGCAACAGAGACGCAATATTGGCGTGTTTAGCCTTGAGATGAACAAAGATCAGCTGGTTGGTAGGCTTATTTCTATGACGGCCCGTATTGACCAGCAGCGATTGCGTGCTGGTTGGATTGGCGATGACGAGTGGTCCTCTCTGATAGAGTCAGCGAAAATATTGGACGGCCTACCGATGTGGATTGATGATACCGCTATGCTCTCAACTATCCAGTTACGTAGTAAAGCACGGCAGTGGATGAGTGTGCAAGGCTTGGACTTACTGATCGTGGATTATTTGCAGATGTTGCATATTCCCGCGACAGACGTAAAAAGACAGCGCAACCGCGAGCAGGAAGTGGCCGAAATTAGCCGTTCGCTCAAGGGTCTGGCCCGCGAACTGAATATTCCTGTGCTGGCGCTGGCCTCGCTCTCACGTGCTGTCGAGAGTCGTGCCTCTAAAGTGCCACAACTCTCCGATCTTAGAGAATCAGGTTCCATTGAAAGTGATGCAGATGTAGTATTGTTTCTCTACCGCGATGATGTCTATCGCGCCGACTCCGAACGCGCGAATCAGGCCGATATCATTGTGGCCAAGCATCGTAATGGGCCGGTAGGTGAGGTAAGTCTAGCCTTTGAAAAAAAATACACATATTTCCATGATCTTCTGGCTCCAGGTGGCAGACCAGGGAGCGAGCATGTCTGGGCTGATATGGATGAGGAAGAAATTATGCTTGATGATGAAGCATAATGAAAGGAAAACGAGTAGTAATGGTTTCACATGATTTGGCACAAGGCATGACCGAGAACACAATCTCCTTGCTGCTTGGGCATCCCGACCCGTCCACATTGTTACCAGCCGAGCTGTATGCGGCTATGCGGTCTATCATAGACTCAGCGCAGGCTTCTAACATGCTTCAGTATGGTGCAGAGCAGGGAGCGCGTAGCTTGATCGATATGCTTGCCGATAAGATGAATTGTGAACAGCACCTCGCTGTACAGGCAAAGAATGTTATGATAGTCGCTGGCTCGACACATGCCGTAGATATGCTGGCACGTCTCTATGGCAAGCCAGAAGGCGTGGTGCTGGTGGAGGCACCAACGTATGCCGATGCCTTACATGTCTTTCGAGATCATCACCTTGAATTATGTGCGGCTCCGATGGACGATGATGGTCTTATTCCAGCCGCCTTAGAGCAACAGCTTGTGCTGCTGAAAGCGCGTGGTAAAGCCGTTAGTATGCTGTATACTGTGCCAAATTTTCATAATCCGACGGGCAGAACTCTCTCGCAAGTGCGGCGTCTGGAAATTATTGCTCTGGCCTATCGCTATGGCTTTCTGATTGTTGAGGATGATGTCTATCGTGACCTTTCATTTGAGGGTGCAGTTCCAGCCAGTTTCTATGCTTTAGCACATGGCAAGCAGGTGTTGAGTATTGGCAGTTTCTCAAAAACGCTGGCCCCTGGTCTGCGGCTCGGTTGGCTAGTGGGTGCTGAGGAGGCTATCGAAGACTGTGTTAATAGTGGAACGACGCAAATGGGTGGCGGTGCTAACCCTTTTATAGCTCATATGGTGGCGGAGTATTGTCGTAGCGGCCATTGGCAACAGCACATAGCACATCTACAAGCACTGTATAAAATGCGGCGTGACGTGGCGCTGACAGCCCTGCAACGTACAATGCCTTCTGATGTAGTCTGGACGCATCCCTCTGGTGGCTTCTTCATCTGGCTTACCTTGCCATCACATGTCTTCGCTCAGCAGGTCAAACAGCAGGCGCTCCAGCATGGAATCCTGGTAGCAGCCGGTGAAGGATTTTTTGTCAATCCTTCTGATGGCGCACATCACCTGCGCCTTGCCTATAGCTGTGCCGCGCCAGACGCTATTGATAGCGCAATACACATTCTGGCGCAGGTGATTCGCAATAATTAATACTAAAGCTGACTATGTATACTGTGCCTTTGTTCATTAAGCCAGTGTTTGAACTTGTCACCATCCATGTACAACAGGAAAATACAATTTTATCACAACCTGTAAGCAATCGTAGCGACAAAGCCAGCGGTTCAACTACAAAACTGGTACATTTAACACTAGCCGGTTCGACCTGCATAGGCTGTGGTCTTGCCATATCGTTCATCACTGTTTGACATGTTTATCTTAAATGTGCTGAACTATAAGGACGATCACTTTGCATAACGAAGAAAGGAATCATCGTGATTACTGGTATCGGCCATGTGGCCTTCAGAATTAGTGACCTGGAACGTTCATTAGACTTTTATTGCAATAAGCTGGGTTTCCGTGAGGCATTTCGCCTGGAGCGCGAGGGTATGCCGTCACCCTGGATCGTCTATATCCAAATCGCTCCCACCTATTTTGTGGAACTCTTCCCAGGTGGACATGGCAAAAACGAGTTGGGTTCTGTTGGCTATAACCATTTCTGCCTGCTGGTAGATGACATGGCGGCAACATTGAAAGAACTGGCCGCACGCGGTCTGCCCATTGAGGGTGAGCCTGCCCGTGGTCAGGATACCAATCTACAATACTGGCTGACAGACCCCGACGGCAACCGTATTGAACTCATGCAGATTGTTGCCACCTCACCCCAGGCCACAGCAGACGCTCAGGCGCGGTTGTGAAATTATTCACCATAATCGTGTGTGTCCTGCAATAACTCTCTTCCGTTGCTTCTGCTATACTGAGATTAGATGTCCTGTGGCTTTTCTTACTAGAAAGCAATTTTCTCACTCATGAGAAGGAAAGTGAGTGATCGTCTATGGATCAACAACCCTATCAGAATCAGCCTCCGCAGGCTCTACAGTGAAGAGCGGTTCTCCTCAAAAATCGCAGAGCAGGTAAAACACAGCGTTCTCTTTTGTTCCTTTCGCAAGCCTCATGCGTGTTCATGAGAAGCACTTAAAGCCGAGTCAAAAGAGGGAGCAAGTAGTCTCTGACGCTGCTCGCAGCAAAGAGATAGCGGATACACTACCTGTTCGTGACCAGAGATGCACCGCTCTCCTATTGGGGTTTGGGAGCCTGGATTTACTGGCTGGGTATGGCAATTGTAGCCATTAGTGGCCTCTCCTCACTCGTGTAGAATAAGCTCCATCTGAGAAAGCTCAGGAAGGGGTTAAAAATCGCTTAGTGCCTCTTTGTGATGCTCTTTTTGTGAAGCGCAACGAATGGATGCTGCGTACAACATGTAGCTAGTAGTTATGTTAAATCGATAGTACGAGTAATTGCTAGCACAGAAATCAGAAGACACAGTATTGTGAGAGCATCTTAAAAGGAGTATCATCTGATGTTAACAGCAATTCTTTTCTGGCTTATTGTCGGTCTTATTGCCGGTTTCCTGGCGAGTGTCGTCATGCGTGGCGGCGGCTATGGTATCGTCGGTGACATCGTGGTTGGTATTGTTGGCGCACTGATTGGTGGCTTCCTGGCTAGCCTGATCGGTATTCAAACAAGCGGCGGACTGGTCGTCTCGATCATCATCGCCTTCATTGGAGCCTGTATCCTGATTGCCATTCTACGTCTGGTCTCGCGTGGCACAGCACGCCGAACCCTATAGCTGAAAATCTGATAGAAATGGAACATGGCACCTTTCAATGGGTGCCATGTTCCATTTCTATCGTACCTCGTTATTACACCGACACTATTTCCCGTTCCTCCGGTTCTTCGCCAGTCAGTTGCTCTGGCGCGTCCCTTTCGCTCAGGCCGATGCGCCGTTGCAGTGCCTGGAGCGGACGTGGCGACCACCAGTTCCAGTTGCCGAGTAGTTTCATCATCGAGGGAACCAGCAGAATGCGTACCAGCGTCGCATCCATCAGAATGGCGATTGCCACACCCAGGCCGATCTGCTGAATCATAATTAAGCGCGACGTTGCGAACGCACCCACGACAATTGCCAGTAGCAGCGCGGCGCTCGTGATGAGTTGTCCGGTGCGCTGTAAGCCCACGGCGACCGCCTCTCGATTATCACCGGTCAGGTCGAACTGCTCTTTAATGCGGCATAGCAAAAAGACCTCATAATCCATTGATAGCCCGAAGGCAATGGCGAAGATTAGCACCGGTTGCGTGCTATCCAGGCTGCCCACTGACTGAAAACCTAACAGCGTGTGCAGATGGCCCTGCTGAAAAATCCAGACCAGCCCACCGAAAGTAGCCGAAAGCGAGAGG
>JAJZEJ010000204.1 GCA_021828635.1 Chloroflexota bacterium | reverse complement strand
AGCGTGGCTGGTGCTGGCACTCACACATAGCGCCTGGCAGCTTGGTATGGTAGGCGCACTACAAGCTCTACCAATTCTGCTCTTCTCGCTCTTAGGCGGCGTCTTTGCTGATCGCTGGCCCAAACGGAGCGTCTTGCTCATCACGCAGATAGCGGCCACACTTCAGGCTTTGCTCCTCTGGGTGCTGATAGTGACTGGCACGCTTCAACTCTGGCACCTGTATGTCCTGGCGTTGTTGCTGGGACTCACGAACAGTCTGGGCAGGCCAACCAGTCGGGCCTTTCTCGTCGAGCTGGTTGGACGCGAAGATTTACCCAACGCCGTTGCTCTCAATTCCTCACTCTCCACGCTGGCAAGCATTGTGGGTCCAGCTCTGGGAGGCATCATTATTGCCGCAAGCTCCATCGGCACGCTTTTTCTCCTCAACGCGCTCAGCTTTCTCCCTATCATTGCGGGTCTGGCATTCATAAAGAGAAACACCCTGCATATCCAGGCACTTCAAGCGGGAAACGTGGACAAGCGACAGACCATATGGCAACGTCTCCATGAAGGTCTAGTCTATTGCTGGAAAACCCCCGCGGTGTTATTGGTAATTCTCGTGGTGGGTCTGGTATTGCTCTTCGGCTCGAATTTTAATGTGGTTCTGCCTCTCTTCGCCACCAACGTGCTACATGCGGGCGCAATGGGCTTTGGCTTTCTCTCTGCCGCGACCGGCTTTGGCGCATTGCTCTCGGCACTCTGGTTGGCTTGGAGCAATCAGCAACCAACGATTCGACGAATCTTCATCGGCATCTTGATGTATGGAGGGTTAGAAGCCGTATTCGCAATCTCGCACATCTATTTCCTGTCCGTTGTTCTCATCGCGGGCGTTGGCTTTATGGAAATTGCCTTTGCCACGCAAGCCACGACCATGCTACAAACGCTCGCACCGGACTACCTGAGTGGGCGCGTTATGAGTGTGCAAGTTCTCTTCTTCGATGGCAGTCTTCCCCTGGGCTACCTGCTGATGGGCTGGCTAGCAGGTTCTTACGGGCCTTCCCTCGCCCTGCTGATCGGTGCGATTCTCTGCCTGCTGGCCGCGGGAGCCGGATGGTTGTGGCATGGGTAGAGACTCTTCCCAAAAGCACATATACTATTGTTTGGACGTAAACACACACATCACAATGAACTGAAATGTTAAGAGGAATACCATGAGCATACTTACCAGACCTTCATTAGACTATAAGAAAAGCTATCTCCAGGCTATGCGCGAATTTCAGGGTGAGGGCCGCTATATTACCTATAACCTGCGGCGCATTGGCGAGCATTTCGATGACTATATCAGACAACTCTATAAGCAGGAAGAACGCGATAGTACCACGCCTGGACGTGTTCCCAATACCGAATTCTGGCTCATCGACAATGATACATTCATTGGACGCCTCAACCTGCGTCACCACCTCAATGATTATCTATTGCATGTCGCAGGACATATTGGCTACGAGATCAGACCCACACAACGGCGTCGCGGCTATGGCATTGAAATTTTGCATCTGGGTCTGCTCGAAGCCAGAGCTATCGGACTCACGCACGTGTTAGTGACGTGTGACGAAGATAATGTCGGCTCACGGCGCATTATTGAGCATAACGACGGCATTTTTGAGAATGCCGTTGTAGTAGAAGGTTCCTCTCAGCATAAACTTCGTTATTGGATTACACTTGAGTGACGTATAGCAAAAGAACTCCGCATTAATACTGTATTCAAGTCGCTTCTTTTGCAAAAAAATATAGCAGTCTTGACATAGGTAATATATAATAGGGTTAGTGTTTCTAAGATTTTTTATCTTTTCTCATGCTTTTCTAAGGAGCTATATTTTGGAAAGTGCAGCTTATACGGATCAGACATTACTGGCCGAGGTGCTGGCACTGCGTCAACGTGTGGCAGCATTGGAACAGAACGAAGCCAAGAACCAACAATCTGACGCGGAGAGCGTGCAACAGATTGAAGCTAGCCGTCATATGGATGAATCTCTTGGCATCATCAGCCACGAACTCAAAAACCCGCTCACGGCCATCAATGGCAATATACAACTTGCCAAACACTGCCTGCAAGCATTACCCTTTGAGAACCATACTGCGGAGAGCTTACAAGAACGCTATGACCTGATTACCGAAATGCTCAGCAGGGCAGAGCGCCAAGTACGTGTGCAAAACCGCCTGGTTAACGATCTGCTCGATGTCTCACGTCTTCAAAGTGACCAGCTAGCACTCACCAGAGAACTGCATGATATGCTCACACTTGTGCGAGAAACCACCGAGGATATTCGCGCCAGTATCCCTCGACGGACCATCACCCTGACCTTACCCGATATAAACGCTATTCCAGTGCTAATCGACCGCGACCGTATCGGTCAGGTATTGACAAACTATCTAACGAACGCGCTCAAATATTCCTTAGCCTGCCAACCAGTTATAGTGCGAATAGAACTCAATGATAGAACTGTGCGCATCTCGGTGCAGGACAAAGGGCCGGGCATTACGCCAGAGGAACTTGCTCAGGTCTGGCAACGCTTCTATAAGGTTCCCAACATCCGCGTAAGAAATGGCTCCAGCACCGGTCTCGGACTCGGTCTGTACATCTGCCGCTCCATTATCGAGCATCATGGCGGTCAGGTTGGCGTGGAGAGCCAGCCCGGCGATGGCTCAACCTTCTGGTTCACGTTGCCCCTCGTGCAAGCCTGATACACCTCGCCACACGGACGCGATGAATTGGTCCCTACACAACTGTTCACACAAAAAATGTTGCTTTTTATACTATGCACTAATTTGGGCTGACTCGAATGCCACAATCTCGGTACGCCTGACAATTTCCGTTTCGCCAGCATAGCCTTCATCTAGCACAAGCACACGCACAGCCTCTACGCCAACCGAAAGAACACGGCCATGCCACTCGCGTTGTGGGTTTGTCGGCAAATCGCGTAATGGCAGGAGATAGGTAATATAATCACCTCGCACAATTTGCCGAAACTTTATCTCGTTAATACATGGCTTTCTTAACACACAAGCAGTACTAAACTCTAACATAGTCTTCCTCCCTCATCTCGTAGAGATACGCATTCCTGCTCTCTTCATCATGACGCTACTCATGAGCATTACCCGTCAATGCCTACCCGCTTTACTACCAACTTCAGGTTTTGTTTCAACTTGATATTTTCCTAAACGATACACTTCAGGCCGATGCAAGCGCAACCATAACTCAACATAGCCGACCCGCACCTGTTCAAGTTCGGGCAATCGAAGTTTGGAGACGAACTGGTGCAAACGTAGCATCGCTTTCTCCGCCTCATCGGTCGCCATATGCTCCTCACCTTTCTTATGTTCCTCACACAGCACCTCGATCTCCAGAAAATCACCCAGCCCTTCCACATGATCCAGGCAGAGCGTCATATCCTGAGAGGTATACAACACTCTCTGCTTCTTAATCGGCACAAAAACTCCCAGGCCGTTGACCTGCAACGCCTCCTCAATCGTCCCGGCAGCATTCCACAGCGGCAGGAGGTGGGCGCATAACATGTTAAACTCCTGCATCTGCTCCGGCGTTGTCCGCAATGGAAACACCCGCTCCGTACTGTGTGTATGGTTCGGGTCGGCCTCTTCATGAAACTTGATCTCTAAGCGTTTATGATTCCTGATACGGATAAAAATAGCTTTTTGCAGACAATCATAGTGGACAGTATCATAATAGATATCTGTACTATCAACCTGCCCCACACATTGTACAGAGGGCATAGCGGCGAATCGGGCCTGGAGCTGATCGTAGAGTCCAGGTGCAAGCCCAAATTTTAATTCGACTTCGATCATGCAACCGCCTTCCTGCGTTGCGCCAGATCAACTGCGTCGGCAGAAGAGAGGAAGGTGCGTCCTCCCTTCTGCTCGATCATACGCAGTAACCGCTGCAAGCGAATGGTCTCTTCATAGCGCGTCCACGTTGGTGCGTGTGGCGACCAGGAGACCGTGCAGAGCTGACCTGGCACATTCTCGAGTGTCTGAGGTGGAATGAAGCGCACAAAACGCTGACGCTCATCGGCATACAATGGTCCCAGAATGAAACCATCGCAACCGGCGCGAATGCCTTCCTCCGCGATACGTTCATATTCGCTATCAGCGATATGGGGCAAAATCGGTCGTACCGCGATAAATACAGGAACACCAATGCGCTTGAGATTCGCAACCGTGCGGATTCTTTCTTGCGCCGATGGTGTATGTGGCTCTACGGCGGCGGCAGAGTCCCAGCAGCTGAGCGAGACTAAGGCGCTGAGCGTCGTTCCCAGACGGTCCATGCCACATTGAATATCACGCAGTCCTTCAAGCGTTGCTCCATCAAGCAAGGCTTTTGTACTGAAGTTCAGATGTCGGCCTGACAGTGCTAGTTGTTTCAGCATCGTCAAACCACGCTCAGGACGGGCAAACGGATCACCATCGTAGCCAAATTGAATCGTATCGAACGTGGCTTCACTAGCAAACTGCTGGAAGCGTGTCAGCACTTCATCCATAGCGACACGCGAAAGTCCCACCTCACCACCACGTGTATAGCAATAGCGACATCCGAAAGGACACGGCTCGCCAACCGGTACCAACACACGATTCTTCTCGACTTTGAACATGATTCGTTTTTTCAACATAGAAACACTCCACATCCTGAGCGCGAACGATGAGGAATACAAGGGAACGTTGCTCTTTCTCAATCCTCTGTATTCTGTGACCAATAATAGCATTTGCGTAGCCACTACAGAAAGTATACCAGAGCAAATGATTAATTCAAGATGTTGTAGGCCATGTGGTAAAAAATGTAGCATTGTTTAACAATAGCACCAATTTGTTGTAGGCTATACAAAATTGGGGTATCGCGCAAAACTGTTCTGATAAAGCAACTTTGCGCGATTCTGTCACAAAAACTTGTCCCTGCCACGATATACCACGCAATTGAGTTTTTGTGAAACATCGCTACTCACCCATTAAAAAAGCAATCATTGCGCAAAATTGGGCGTTCTTATCTGGCCCGCTCAAAAAGGTTCTATCCTAGCAGACTCTCAATTTTTTGCCTTCGCGTGACAGCCCATCCATTTTTCGCTCTTGAGTAGCAGTCTGCCCACTTTTCGTCCCTGTGCAGCAGCCTGCCCACTTTTCGTTTTTGCGTAGCAATATGCAAAGAAAACCTTGAGTTTTGACAACGCATGAGGTATGCTATGGTCAACAGGGAGATATACGAAAATTAAGCATAAGGAGCCGATATTGTATGCCGGATATTATTCAGAACAGTACAAGCGAAACAAGGCTATTAGGCGATGATGCTTTCTTACGTAAGGTTGCCCAGCTCTATTATGAAGACAACTATTCGCAGGAAACCATCGCTGACATGGTCTATTGTTCGCGCCAAACCATTGGGAAAGCTTTGCAGAAAGCCAGAGAGCGCAAAATTATTCGTACCGCTGTCGTTCCCGATGAGCGCACCGGCTATCTGCGCAATCTCGCACGGCGAGTACGTATAGAACTTACCCTGGAAGATCTGGTTCTCGTTCCTGGTCAGAGTACCCATACCATCGCTGCTACCACTACTTATGATGAAGTGGTTGTCGAAATCGCCAGATCAGCAGCAGAGTACCTCGATCAAATGCTCACGGATGACGACATTGTAGCAGTTTCCGGCGGCAAAACTTTTATACGCAACATGGTACGTTATTTGAACCCTACCAAAACATTAAGCCACATGCAGACGGTAGCAACGATTGGCTTTGCCGACGCACATACAAACTTCGGCGATGCCAACCTGATTGCCTATGATCTGGCAATGGCCTATGGTGCCAGTCATATGTGGTTTCCTTGCCCGGCAATTCTTCCCGATGCCAAAGAAGTAGCCATTGTACGCCAACTACCTATCGTCAGGCAGGCATACGAACTCATGCAACGCGCTTCAATCGTCATAACCAGTTTATGGCTTCCTGACCTGAATGACCCCACGATTAAACGCTATGCTCACTCAGATGAGCAGATGGCAATGCTAGAAGATAGCGCACCCATCGTTGACATCAACCATTGGCTTTTTAATGCTTTTGGTGACTGCATTAATGAAACGCTCAAGCCTTTCCCTTATGCTCTTTCAGGTATAGAGATTTCGCGCTTCAAGGAGAGAATCCAGCAGAACAGCTCCAAAGTGATGCTCGTGATAGGCGGGAATCCCTCCTATGTTCCAGCCATTCGTGCGATCCTCAAGGCGGGAGTTGTAAGTATTCTAGTCACAGACCATCTGACAGCACAGGCTTTATTGGAAATCTCCTGAACTCCATCGCTAAGCGAGCGGGCGTGATGAACCACGCCCCTACGAGCGGTCCTCGCTATAGAGGCTCTCGTTGTACTTTGCACCCCAAACCGTCACGAGCCGCCACGTGGCGTAAAAATCGTCTTGTTGCATCTCTTCCAACGCCTGCTGATAAATCGCCTCGAAATCGCTGTTCGCACAGCCTCTTTTTTGCAGGAAAGGACGCAGGTTACGAAAACCAAGCTTCATATCTTCATAGAATGCCTGCCATGCAAGCGTTCCCTGGCGATACTCTAGCATGTGTGCCTTCGTCTGAACACGTCGATAACCAGCCGATGTGAGTTGCTCCACAAGGTGAGCCGTTATCCCCATCGGCACATCTTCAAAGAAGTTTCCCGCCCGCTCAAAGGCGCATTGCAGCATCTTGGTGAGTTGGAGGAGCGCCGCACTACTGCTTTCACAGACAATATCCGGCTCTGTAATCCGCACGACCCCACCAGGACGCAGGACCCGTTGCACCTCTCCCAGCAACTTCTCCCACTCCCACGTGCGCACATAGCTTGAACAGAAACGCACATTGACCAGGTCAAACATCGCAT
>JAJZEJ010000218.1 GCA_021828635.1 Chloroflexota bacterium | reverse complement strand
CAAAGTATTTCTTGTGGGGTAAAGAAGAACACAAAGGAATAACGCATGGATGAGCAACAACTTACGCGCATTGAAGAAATTCAGTGGTACGAACGACAGAAACAGTTGTCGCAATACCTCGATTCTGAGGATCCAGCAAAGCTGGCAACAGCCTTGCAGATATTTCTTGATCAGCATGCCCAACTTCACTCCCCCAATGGACTCGCCCAAAGCGCCCTGACAGACCTTTCGGACGAGCAATGGAGGCTGAAGTCGGGTCAAGGCACAAACTCTGTTGCCTGGTTACTGTTGCATATGGCCCGTATTGAAGATGTCACCTTCAATCTTCTAGTCATGGAAAAGGCGCAAGTCTTTGATGAGTGGTTCGAGCAACTGGGCTTCAACCGTCGAGACGTTGGGACGGGGATGAGCGATGAGGAGGTACTCGAACTGAGCAAAACCATTCGCCTGCCCGCCCTGCGTGCGTACTGGAATGCGGTTGGGAAAACGACGCAAGACCTGGCACGCACCATTCATCCGGCAACCCTTAACGAGCGACCAGACTCCAGAAATATTCAGCGGCTCTTTGATGAGGGAGCCGTCACACTAGAAATTGCGGAACTTGCACAATGGTGGTCACAAAGAACCAAAGGAGTGCTTCTCTTTCAACCAATCAGCCGTCATGCCTTCTGGCATCTTCATGAAATCTGGCAGGTGCGTGAGAGGTTTTTCAACACCTAACAGGAGCATCATATGTTTTTTCAGCAGAAAGGTAGCACCATTAATACACTATGCCCATACGCGCAGATAATGCATCCAGTAGCCCATATAACCAGCATAGCGTTTACTCAATTGCTCTATTGCATCTTTACTCAGCATATGACCATAGAGATGTGAAGCGGCCTTTTGTAGCTCCTTGTCGTCGAAATCTACCTCTTCTACACGTCCCAAACCACGTATCAGCACAAAGAGTGTTGACCATTTGCCAAAGCCCTTAATACTCTGTAAGAACTGCTTCACTTCCTGAAAAGAGCCGACACGCAGAAACACCTCATCAACACTATTAAACGCTCTAATCACATTGAGAAGATAACCAGCCTTCTGTCTATTGCGCACCACCATCATTAAATCATCCTCGCTACAAGTTGCTAAACGAGCAACATCAGGAAACGCCCAGTAGGTTGTGCCATCAACCTCGATCTTGCTACCATATGTCTCAGTCATGCGCTGTTTTGCCTGCCGTGCAACCTGTATCGGATTACGTTGTGTCAGTACAGCCCAGCAAGCATTTTCAAAAGGCGTGATAAACTTGACCTGATGCAAACCATATAGCGCCCGTACAACCCCCATAAAATCAGCGTCATCACGAGCAAGCTGATAGAATGGTTTCAGGTCTTCATCAAGACTGAGAAAGAAGCGAATACGATCAAGCGCGGCTTGTCGTAACGTTTCTGTAATAGGAACTCGCGCAAACAAGGTATAGGCCAGCGCGGGCGCATCGGTTGTGCCGATGGATGTGAGACGAAATGCTATTACCTCCCCATTGACAAATACAGCTTTCGTAAGTTCATGCAACGTTGTGGCTTGCTCACTTCGTGTCGGTACAAACTCCTCGATAAAGCTGAGGGAACGAGGAAAATCAAAGGGAGCAACAGGAGTAAGCGGGCCAGTCTCGGTGTAGAGTTTTATTGAAGTAGCCATCGTTTGTATTCCTCACTTCTTGCAGATGTCTGCGCCTGATAACTATGATAGGGCAAGTATACTCGCTACCAGTGACAACTGTGTGTCAGTAGCAAAAGCAATTTGACATTGTACCGAAAACTTCCTATACTTGCTTTGTATCCTTTTTTCACACTCCGCATAACACAAAGGAGCATCCAATAACATGGGTGGCACACACAACAGGCAGTAATGCTCGCACGCATAGCAGATAATATACCTCACATTTGTGAGCGTTGGTAGCTTGTGCATTGGCACAGGTGAAATGCTTTGGGTCGGCTTGCTACATGTTCTACGTCCCTCGTGTTCCGCTCCGTTTCTCTTTTCATGTCCACATGGCGGTACAGCAGGCACTTTTCATGCAATAAGCTTGTGTGTCTTGACCCGATTCTTGTGCCATAACTCAGGTCTACTTCTCTGCTGTGCATCTCATCTCCACTATTGTTTTAGCAGAAAGGGAGTACGATTATGGTACAGACAGGATTACAGGGCAAAGTTGCACTGATTACGGGAGCTAATCATGGCATTGGCGCGGCAACGGCGAAGGCGCTGGCTGCAGAGGGCGTGGCTGTTCTCATCAACTACCTGCGCATGCCACCATTGAAGGGTGATGACGATGAACAGGCACCAGCCACACTCACGCTTTATGATGAACGCCGCGCAAAGGGAGCTGAAGAGGTTGTGCAGGCGATTCGTGGGATGGGTGGGCAAATCGAGGCGATAGAGGCCGATCTTTCGCAGCCAGAGGTCATTCCGATGCTCTTTGAGCGTGCTGAGGCGCTTTTCGGACCGGTTGATATTCTTGTCAACAACGCCGATTACTGCACTGCGGATAGCTTCGAGCCAGCCGATCTGCTCAATAGCGAACGCGCTCCAGCCGGTTATGGTATTGAGAATTTGAGCGTTGTTAGCCATGATGCGCATTTCGCGGTCAATAGTCGCGCCGTTGCGCTGCTGATTGCCGAATTTGCACGCCGACGTATCCAGCGTGGGCGACGTGGTGGGCGCATCATCAGTATCAGCAGCGATGGTGCGGTCGGCTTCTTTCACGAAATCTCGTATGGAGCCAGCAAGTATGCCGCCGAGTCCTACACACGCGCCGCCGCTATCGAGTTGGGCAGCTATGGTATCACCGCGAATATCGTCTCGCCCGGTCCCACGCAAACCGGCTGGATTACACCAGAGCTTGAGGCGCAGGTCATCCACGACACGCCAATGGGCCGTGTCGGCTACCCGGAAGACATCGCCGATGTGATCGTCTTCCTAGCCTCCGAGCAGGCGCGTTGGGTCTCCGGCCAGATGATCTCCGTGAGCGGTGGACGCCGATTGTTCTAAATACGCTCCCCGATGTAAAATAATATAGTATGGATGTATCTTATCACATTCATACTATATTATTTTATTATTTGCAGGATAACCTCTTGATGCTCCTGCGTAACCTCGGCAATCAGTGCGCCAAAGCGTTCTACGTCCTTGATTATCTCCGGTGGTGGGCCGCTTGCCAGCATATCTGCCTCTGTCTCCCACATGGTTATGATCGTAGCACAATTTTTCTGGCTGTCACGAGAGACAAATGCTCCTCTAAACCCGTTTTGCATACTTGCACTCGGCAGCATACGGCGCTGAAAAATATCCAATGCCTCATCCATAGCACCATTCTGAAATGTTGCGATTGAGATACGTGCAAACATAGAATGCATCTCCTATGTAGTTAAGTATCGCTCACTATGCCCTAATGGTGTCAAGAAAAAAGCGGCAGCAATGACAAAGATCAGTAAGCCAATTATTGCGTAAACCAGGGCCACATTATTCGTCTGCTGAATGGCGAGACCACCGAGCAACGCCCCAATAGAGGCAGTAGACCACGTGAGAACTCTGATGAAAGTGATCACACGCCCAAGTAGTTGATCGGGTACAGATGTTTGCGTAAGGCTGTAGGTGTTGATGATAAATAGCACGTCAGCGCCACCCCGCAACGTCCATAACAGAAGTAGTAACCAGTACCAATGTGTCAAAGCCGTCGCTCCTGTACACAAACCTTCTAGCATAAGCGCACCCAACGCGATTGCGATCATTGATATACGCTTGCGCAAACGTCCAGCGAGCAGAGAGAAAATTACAGTGCCTAAGCTACCACAGGCATAGAGCAACCCAAGCTGTGTATTACTGACCGCAAACCACTCTTTGGCGAATAGCACCAGTTGTGCGCTAGATGTGGGTAAGATGAAATTAACCAACAACAGCAGCAACACAATCCAGGACAACAGAGGGTGCTTGAGGACATAGCGCAGTCCTTCAACAATAGCTTGACGAAGACTTGTCGTTGCTCGCTTATCATGAGAATGCGCATTAAAACTCGTACTGATGAGTGCAAGCGAACCAGCCGAAACAAGGAACGATACAGCATCAATAAGCATTAACATCGGTAAAGGAACGACAGCAACAAATAGGCCACCCAACAAAGGGCCAACAATTTTTGCTACCGAATAGCCAGCCTGCACACGTCCGTTAGCAGTCACAATCTCCTCTTTCGATACAAGGCTAGGAATAGCAGCAAAATTTGCGGCATCGAAACAGATAGTGAGAGTGGAACTGAGAAACGCCACTGCATAAATCCACCAGACGGAGAGCAGCCCCAGCATAGCAGCCAACGGAATAGAGGCTACGACAAGCGCACGTATCAAATCTGTGAGCAACATCAGGCGTTTGCGATTCACGCGATCAACCCAGGCTCCAATAATTAGGCCAAAGAACAAGTAGGGTAGCACCGTGAAAGTAATGGTCAGTGCGAGATTGAGCGAGGAGTGTGTTAAATTGAAGATCAGGAGCGACAAGGCAAAGCTGGTAAACGAACTGCCAAGCGTAGAAATCGTCTGTCCAGTCCAGAATTTCCAGAAATCACGTTGAGAGCGTCTAGCAAGAGCAACGGGCATCATAACCTCCTTGCGCAAAATTGGGGCAAGGCCAATGCCTTCACCTTGCTAAGTAATGTACACTACTCACAGCATATCTTAAATAGCTTTTCTATGCTCTAAGCATAGGTCATTTTGGGATATGCTTAGAGCAAAGTCAATCTAACCACAATCACAGAAAACTGTTGCATTCATGGCTTTTAGTGTCGTATACTTTGTATATACAATATATACGGTTAGCAAGAAGGAGAACACAATGATCTGGCAAAAACTACGCAAGGTTGGCAACAGCTATGTTGTTACTATTCCTAAAGAGGAAATCGAACGACAACAGTTACAAGAAGGACAGTTGCTTGCAATCGAGATTCGTCTTGCTGAGGTACGTCCAACCCTTTCTCCTGAACTACGCGAAGCTTTTGAGGAGAGTTGGCAACGTAACGAGGCTGGCTACCGTTATTTAGCTGACCGCTAAGCAGGAGCGATATGCCAGAAATACACTATCTCTCTGTCGCAGATGTAATTGCTCTTCACTACGCAATAATGGAACGTTTTGGTCGGACAGATGCCTCGCTACGTGATGAAGGCTTACTCGAGTCGGCTGTGATGCGCTCTCGCATGGCTTCCTACTATGAGCAAGCTGATCTTATTCGCCAATGTGCATTACTTGCCGTCAGTATTTCACAAGCACAAGCTTTTACTGACGGCAATAAAAGAGCAGCATTCGCAGCTTGTGATGTTTTCCTGCGTATCAATGGCTTTATTTATATGGGTAATCCTCTAAGCTTGGCACAACAACTTGAACAGATAGCAACACGGATTACATCGTTAGAAGAGGCCGTCAGACAGTTTGAACAGTGGCTACGTACACACGTTCAGCTAAGAACTCCATCTGAACCATAGCCCAAAGAGCAGCAAACTCAGTCGCTTCGTTGCCTCATCTGCAACTGTACGTTATAATTGAGTGACATACTTGGATTTCCATTTGTACTGAGAGGAAACTATTTACTCATGGAGGATGCCATTGAGGTTGTTATCACGACACCATTAAACGGCAACGAAGACGTGGTAGAAGAAACACCTGTTGAACCAGCAGAGCAAACGAGCGAGATTTACGATTTACCAGTACTACCTGTGCGTAATACCGTTCTATTTCCCAATGTTGTTGTGCCTTTGCTCGTAGGACGCGAGCCATCGGTGCAGGCTATTGAAGAAGCCATGCACAAAGATCATCTACTGTTCGTCGTAACCCAACTGGACGAGTCGCAAGAAGACCCTGGACCAGAAGATATCTATACCATCGGCGTCGAGGGCTATATTGAACGCATTCTCAAGATGCCCGATGGCAGTACCAGTGTGCTGGTGCGTGGTCAGCGCCGTATGCGCCGCCTCAGCTATACACAAGAAACACCCTATTTGCGTGTGCAAGCAGAGATTATACGCGATGTCACGGAAACCAACATGGTTATCGAAGCATTGCGACGGGCTGCACTCGCGCTCTTCGAGAAATGTGCCAAGCTTAACCCATTGATGCCTGAAGATGCCTACATCACCGCTATAAACATGGAGGATGTAGGAGCAATGGCCGATTTTATCGTTTCCTCTCTCGACCTGTCCATCGCCACCCGTCAGGATGTATTGGAATCCATGAATGTTGAACAGCGTCTGCATCGACTCAGCCTGCTCCTCTCAAAAGAACTGGACATTTTGGAGTTAGAGAACCATATTCACAATCAGGTTCAGCAAGAAGTTGATAAGAGCCAGCGTGAATATTTCCTACGTGAGCAACTCAAGGTCATTCAGCACGAACTCAGTGAGACCGACCCATCAATGCGCGAAAACCAGGAGATGCGTGCGAAAATTGACAGCAGTGGTATGCCTGAAGAGGTCAAAGTACGCGCACGCAAAGAGCTAGATCGTCTGAATGCCATGCCCTCTATCGCGCCCGATGGCGGCATCCTTCGCAATTACCTGGACTGGCTCATTACCTTGCCCTGGGACCAGAAGACGCTAGATCGCCTGGACCTGAAAGAGGCTGAGGCTATTCTTGAGGCTAATCATTATGGACTGGACAAAGTGAAGGAGCGCATCCTGGAATATATCGCTGTACGCAAGCTCTCCGATAACATGCGTAGCCCTATTTTGTGCTTCGTCGGACCGCCAGGAGTGGGCAAAACCTCACTTGGCCGTTCGATTGCCCAGGCGTTGAACCGCAAGTTTGTACGCCTCTCGCTTGGCGGTGTGCATGATGAGGCCGAGATTCGCGGCCATCGGCGCACGTATGTCGGCGCATTACCTGGGCGCATT
>JAJZEJ010000501.1 GCA_021828635.1 Chloroflexota bacterium | reverse complement strand
ACCGGTTTGCCAGTATGCCTCTTGCACACGCGAGAGCAGAAAAACCTCGTAATCCATCGATAAACCAAAGAGCGTGCAGAACAGCAGGATAGGACTGGTGGCCTCGACAAAACCGAGCGGCGTGAAATTGAGCAACTGATGCAAGAAACCATCCTGGAAGATGATCACAAGCGCACCATAGCTAGCAAGGATGGAAAGTGTATTCATGATAATCGCTTTAAGCGGCAACACCACTGAGCGGAAGAGCAGTAACAGCACGATATAGGTGGTAATCGCTACAGCCAACGCAGCTAGCGGGAAATCACCATAGATCGAGTTGACATAATCTATATCAGCCGCCGTACCACCCGTGACCATCACGGTGATACCATGCCCTGGGGTCGTATTGCGAATAGCCTCAACCAGCTGCTGTGAGCGCGGGTCAATCATGCCATATTTGCTGATAACTTGAATGGAAAGCGTGTTACCCGCTACAGATGATTGTAGCAGAGCTTGCAGATAGGGATCGCCAATTAATTGTGGATGCGTATAAAGCGTCTCGTACTGCATGAGCGTCAGGCGTGGGTCGGCGCTGACAATACTATCGACACGTTTTGTATAGGGGTCGGCTTCAATGCGCTTCACATAGTAGTAGAGATCGCGAATGTTGTTCGGCGTCAAGACATTACCTTGCGTCTGCACAGCCAAAATAATCGGCGTTGTCTCGCTAGCATTGAAACGTTGCGCAATCAGATCATATGCCTGACGCGATGGCACACTCTTAGGCAGAATAGAAGCATCCGGTGCGGAGAAACGCACACCCAGGAATGGTGCGCCAAAGGCCAGCAAGAGTAGCAGAACAGGGAAAAAGACACGCAAGGGATAGCGCATGACAAAGTTTGAGAGGCGATACCAGAAACCACGATGCAGTTCCTGCCCACTTCCTTGCCCATTCTGTTCAACTTGCACAGCGGGTGAGCGCCGCCAGAGGGTCGGAATGCGTACCGGCAAAGCATTGATACGTAGGCCGAGAATTGCCAGCATAGCAGGAAGCAGGGTGATCGCAGCCAGCACCGCCAGTAACACAACCAGAACGCCGCCCATACCAACCGAGCGCAACATATCGATATGGAAGAGTGTCAGACCAAGCAGACCAATAGAAACCGTCAGGCCAGAGAAAGCTACCGCACGACCAGCCGTGGCAACTGTCACTGTCACCGCCTCAGACACATTGCGGCCACGTTTCAACTCCTCACGGAAACGACTGACGATAAAAAGCGAGTAATCGACTCCCAAACCTAGACCGAAAAGCGTGGTGATGTTCAACACGAAGATAGAGAGCGGTATCACATGACCGATGGCAAAGATCAGTGCCAATGCCACCACCACCGCGAAACCACCGACTAGCGTGGGCAGAACGGCCGCGATTACCGAACGGAAGACGAGCAAGAGTGCGATAATAGCAAAAGGAAAGGCCAGAATTTCAGCACGCCGCAAATCACTCTCACTGACAGTTTGAATATCCTGGTAGAAAACAGCGCCGCCACCAATACTGGTTTTCAGATCTGGTACCGCTTTCAGACGTTGCTGCAACCCCGGTAGAAATGACGAGACATTGTTTGGGTCAGCATTGATAATCACATTGACATACGCCGCATGTCGATCAGTCGAAATCTGGCGTGGATTGTCGGTAAACGAGATAATTTGCGAGACCTTCGACCAGTGCTGTAAGCCAGATAGCGCCTGTTGCGATTCGTCTATAAACTGCTGATTATCCGCCGTATAACGCTGGCTGGTAAAAATAACCTGCACGATGTTGGTGTTAAGATGGAGCTTTTGCGCCAGTAAGTTGAGCGCACGCGAGGATTCGGCATCAGCACTGATAAAGCCGCCCGGCTGCAAAACCTGGCTGGCCTGCGGCGCAAAAGGCAGCGCGACAGCGACAGCCACCATCCACAAGCCCACAATCAACCAGCGATAGCGGGTGGCAAATTTGCCCAGATGGTAGAACATGATAAAACCTCTCTCTGGAACAGACTCACGCGATAGAACACGCATTTCCGTGGAATACTTCTCTTATATGTTACATCACAGTGGTAGGAAGCGTCTCTCTCCGTTCTATGACGTTGCCTTGTAGCATGAGAGGTAAGAATTCGCGGAGATTGGCATACTAGAACGTATGTCTTGTATTATAGTTGACAAAAAAATATCTTCTCTGCTACACTTGAGCTACAAATAAAGAACGTAGGAGGGAACGACAATGGCTGGAGCATGGGATGATACCTTAAAAAAACTGATCTCAGATAGCCCACAGGATTTCGTGACGTGGTTAATGCCAGGGGCGCAGTATGAGGGTGAAGTGGAACGCGAATTACCCTTGCGCACCGTTCACGCGGACTATTTGCTAGCTGTTAGCAAGGTAGTGCTACGTGGTCTGCTGCATATTGAATTACAGCGAGACCCTGACGATGAGATGGCTGACCGGCTTTTGGAGTATAATATACAAGCAACGAGGAATGACAAAGAGGAACATCGTCCGACCTATTCCTGCGTTATCTACCTGAAAAAACACGAAAACGCCGCGGTCTCGCCGCTTGAGCGCACCTTTATCAATGGCGAACATACGATTACTTTTCACTTCCAGGTAATCAAACTCTGGGAGTATACGGCTGAGCAGATCAAAGCCACCGGCTTGTTGGGTTTGTTGCCGCTCATTCCGTTGACCAAAGATGGTCAGCAGCGCGAAGTCGTGCAAGATATGGTTGATACGCTCGTAGCGAAGCAGCGTAAAGAGGAATTATCGCTCAGCTACCTGTTAGCGTCAATGGTCATTGAGGATAAGAACGATTTACACTGGGTCAAGGAGATTTATAAGATGCACAACGAAATATTGCGCGACACCTGGGCCTTTAAGGAAATCTTCCACGAAGGCGAAGTTGCGGGTGAGCAACGCGGTGAACAGAGAGGCGAACAGCGCGGCGAGCAACGTGGTCTCATAAAAGGAGAAATCATGGCCTTGCAAAAAGTTCTGCGAGAGCTAGTTCGTGCGCATTTCCCTGATCTTATGCCAATGGCAGAACCGATGATAACAAATTGTACTGACGCCGAGAAGCTGCAAAAAACTGTGATCAAGGTCAGCACTCTATCAACGATGCGTGAAGCTATTGATGCACTCGCTTTGTTGGCGAACAAGGCTAAATAGTCTGGCAGGACATGAAAGAGTGCAATCCTGCTCATTCCAGAGCAGTGTTCCTGTTGCCGCTTATGCAGCAATAGATAAACGTCCTTATAGGGAAGATAAGGAGTATCAATTATGGCAAAGGCCACAAAGCAAGAACAGCCACAGGCCGCGCCGCAACGTGAGCCGTTCAAAGTCATCACGGTCAACCGTCAGGCATTTCACGATTACTTCGTGGAACAGACAGTTGAGGCTGGTATCTCGCTGGTCGGCACTGAAATCAAGTCGATCCGCGAGGGCCATGTCAATCTGCGCGGTGCCTATGCTATTGCACGCAAAGGCGAGCTATGGCTAGAGAATGCACATATCGCCACCTACGAGCATGGCAACCGCTACAACCATGAGCCACTGCGCAACCGCAAACTGCTTTTGCATCACCGCGAGATCGAACAACTGCTCAGCAAAGTTGCCACAAAGGGTATGACGCTTGTGCCGCTCAGGCTTTACCTGAAAGGCGGACATGCCAAAGTCGAGCTGGGGCTGTGTCGTGGCAAAAAATTGTACGATAAGCGCGATGCTATCGCGGAACGCGATACAAAGCGCGAAATCGAACGTATCGTGCGAGGAAGGTAATTCACGGCATGGCAGAACCAGAATTTTCAATCCCAACCCAGGAAGAGACCCGTCAAAAAGTCACAGGTTTTGGCTACGCGCAACTGATCGGCATGCAAGTCGAACAAACTCAGGATGGCAAGGGCGGCGTCCGCATCAAAGTGGATAGCCGCCTGATGCATCCTCAGCAGATTGTGCATGGCGGTGTGATTTTCACGATCGCCGATACAGCCATGTCGATGGCGCTCATCTCAACGCTACCCGCAGGCACGCCTTTCAGTACGATTGAGGCCAAAATTAATTATCTAGCCCCAGTGCGCTCAGGCGAGATATACGCCGAGGCCACGATCTTGCAACAAGGGCGCACTATCGCCGTACTGGAAGCCAATCTTTACAACATCGATGGCGAGACACAACGACTGATCGGCAAAGTGCTGGGAACCTTCCATATCGCAACCAAACGTTAATTACGACATAAGCAGCTAAAGATAACTAGAAACAAGAGGTTTTGCATTGAGCATTCTTCGTTTACATCACGCACAGATTACTATTCCCCGTGGCACTGAGGAAGCCGGACGCCGTTTCTATTGCGACCTGCTCGGCCTGCCAGAGATCGAGAAACCGGAGGCGCTCCATCCTCAAGGCGGTTTCTGGCTCCAGGTCGGCGACCGTCAGGTGCATGTTGGTACCGAAGATGGTTTCGACCGCCTCACAACCAAAGCCCACCTGGCCTATCAAGTCACGGATATTGCCTCTTGGCGGCAGAAGTTGCAAGAGAACGGCATCAAGATCACCGAATCGATTCCCTTGCCGGGCTGGGACCGCTTCGAGATCCGCGACCCCTTCGGCAACCGCGTCGAATTTTTGCAGGTACTTTAAGCGAGTATTCTATAGTAACACATCCACCAACTCTTCGAGCAAACATGCGGGGTCTTCGGAATCTTCGATAATGGCGATAACGATGATGTTATAGAGGAAAGTGCGTGCAATAGCTTGAATGTTCGGTAGGGTTTCGATATGGGCCAGTTGTAGTGAGCGTTGCAGACACGAGGCGATCAACTGGATATGCTCTTGGCGCAACGTGTGAAACTGTTGCGCAATCTCTGGGTGCGAGCGAAATTCGCGCAACAGAATACGCGCTAACTCTTGATGTTGCTGCAAAATAGCCAGGTAGCGCATACCAAGCCCAATCAATACAACACGTGGTTCAGGCGTAATCACAGTTTCGGCGGTGGTACTCAATTGCGCCAGGATATTGCGTTCGCCGACCACGGCCTCTAGCAGTGCCTTTTTGCTGGGAAAATAATAGAAGATCAGCCCACCAGGTACTTCGGCTCTCTCCGCGATGGCCTTCGTTGTGGTGGCGCTGAAACCGTGTGTGGCAAATAAATTTTGAGCTGCGTCGAGGATGCGTTTGCGCGTCTCTTCACCGCTACCCTCTACACGCGCTCGCGTCGGTGTCAGTATATCCGCGACAACGACTTCTGTAGAGCTAGCAGGCTCTCCTGTATCCTTTTGTGTGTCGCCTACGACAGTATTCTCCTTCTTTTTACTTCTGGGCATACAAATCCTTTCCTCTCCATCAAATCTTACAGGTCAATATAGCTTATTTACGAAACATACCTCGGCATAGTTACCGCTTTATGCGGAATGACATATCCATATATGACATCCAACATATGATAGCCACATACATAACACCCACGAGGGGGTGTCACTACATATAGTAATCCGCGCCGTTCGTTGGTACGGCAAGCTAAATGTAGTGACACCTCGTGGGTGTCATGCCTACGCAAGCATCAAACTTACGCGGTGACTTGCGTTTGCGTTGACGACCTGTTCAAGAGTACCCAGCCAGCAGCGATGATGAAGAGGATACCGATGACCCAGGAGGTCCAGGCAACCGCCACGACAGCCGCGAAGCCTAAGACCCAGGGGGAGATGAACAAGACAATGCCGAGAACGACTGTGAGCCATTTGGTAACAGTGTTGGTCGGCATACTTAATGAGAGCAGTGCCAGAATGACACCAATAACGCCCAGAATCCAGGCAACCCACGCGCTAGACGTATAGCCCATTGTCTTAAAGACGAAGGGGCTGATAAAAAGCAGAACACCCAGAACCAACGAGACCCAATCTTGCCAACGAGACCAGGATTTCATGATGACTACCTCCCTAGTATATGGCATCCCGCGACCTTGCGGGGTGTCATCAGAAAACATGCCGTGGCACACTCTCCAATTAAAGGGTGTACGCGCGTTTCTCCTACTTGATACGCTTTACTTTGTCATGTACCTACTTGACTGAGTACTCAATCTATGGAAATTATAGACCAGGAAACGGTGAATGTCAAGGGCAAAGGAGGGTCTTTTTGAAAATAGAGCGTGCAGAGATGCCCCTTATACTTCGCAGTCCGCATCTTATCCGTCTGACACTCCCCTGCATAGAATGCAGGGGGTTCTTCTTTCCACCACAGGACTTGCTGCCCTGCCCTTGCGAACAAGACAGTAGCGGCCCTCTGTCCAGAAGCGTTTCACACCGTTCGCCCAGCGAGGGTGTCAGTTCCCGATTGCCCACCGGTACTGCTTCTCCGCTCATCGGTCAGCTCCCTGGACGGCGTAGCCGTAGACACTTCCGCTCGGCTGGTTGACGACAAAGCCGTAGACGCGCTAGCGTCGTTACCTGCCGTGAAGGAGCTTTCGCCAGCGTCGTTGATGAGCGGACGAAGGAGGGTACTGCTACGTGCTTTGGCTAAAATGTTCACTGCCGCATTATGATCGCGGTCAAGCACCAGCCCACAGTTTGGACAGATGTGCGTTCTGACCGACAGCGACTTCTTGACCCGATACCCACATGCACTACAGTCTTGCGTCGTGAAGGCTGCTTCCACCGCAACCACAGGGATGTCATGGACTTGCCCGTAGTGAGTGAGCCACCAACGAAACCGGCCCCACGCGGCGTCACTGATGCTCTTTGAGAGATGCCGGTTCTTCACGAGGTTGCGTATCTTCACGTCTTCGTAGGCAAGGAAATCGCTAGATGTGACAAGCGCGTTTGCCGTTTTCCTGGCAAAATCTTCACGCTGCCGACTGACTTTCAGATACGCCTTCGCAAGCTTTTTGCGTGCCTTCGCACGGTTTTTGCGCTTCTTGTGAGT
>JAJZEJ010000084.1 GCA_021828635.1 Chloroflexota bacterium | reverse complement strand
GATTGTTGCTGACGTGGCTGGTGCTGCCATTTCCGTTGTCGTGCCACCATATGCTGGTATCATCGGCCCATGAATAACTGTTGCATCGGGTGCTGGCATGGATTGAGTAGCTGATGCAGCGATAGCGGTGGGAAATGCGCCGGTATTGCCCGCACCGAAAGGTGAACGGATCGGGCGACGCGGCGCATCAGTCGGTTGCGGTGGCATGCTGCCAAATGTCGGCTGTGGCGGCAGAGGAGAAGGTAGGAATGCAGTAGCCGTTGCCATCATGACACGCGGAGCGAAGATGGGCGGTGTAACGATGTTGCCAAGTTGGCGCTCGACTCGACCGGTATAGGATTGCTGCTCCCATTCGGTCAGATTCTTTTTGATGGCAGCCGCCAGCTCTACCTGTGGATCGCTGGGGGCGATGAGGCGCTGATCTTTGACAATCAATTGTACCGGCACAACGCGCTCAGGCATGTTCGTTTTGAGTGTGACGGTAATGCGACTGGCGGGCCGAGCCTCCTGCGGTGCCTCGCATAACAGACTTAGTGCGCTGGGACGCAGAGCGGCACACCAGCCTTCCCACGCCTGTCCATCAATCAACGCGCCGAGCAGCACAATCCCATAGGGCGGCGGTACTGGCAGGTGAAACTGTTGGCCGCTCACAATCTGCTCGTGATATTTCTCAACGCTTGTACCACGCGCTGCATTGACGGTCACGATGCGCAACGCCTCCACATCAGCGCGAGCCGTTAGCTCTATCTCCTCACCAATCACATGACGCACAGCGAACGGCTCGGTAGTGGCTCCGCTAGACGCGATATACATACCGCGACAGACCTCGGCATCTGGCAGTGGTAGCAGACTCATATCCTGGCGCTGACCCAATTCGCTGATGGTCAGTGTCTCGCGGCGTGGTTGCTCCGAACCCTTCAACGCCACCGTCGCAGTGCGCTCACCTGCGATAATATTGAGTGTATAGGGGCCAGTGCCAGTCAACTCGACGCTTCCACGGCACAGACCATTGCTATCGCAAGCAGCTTTCATGCGCTGGCCCACACGCTGACCACGCTCTTGCAACTCGATCTCTACCGTGCCGCTATAAGGTTGTCCAAAAGCAGTAATGGCAAGCGTGTAAGAGAGGGCGTGACCGCTTAGCTCCTGCTCGCTCAGTTCGGCGTTGAGCGCGGCCAGACGATACTCGGCAACCTCAAAGCGACAGACATCAACGGCCAAACCATCCAGCGCGGCCTCGTACTCGCCTTCCTGCAGGTCACGCATCGACCACAAACATAAACCATACTCATCGAGCGTGATAGGATAATCGGCATAGGGATTACCGCTCAGGCGCAAGATGAGACGCAGACGAGCGTTAGGTTGAAGCGGAGCCGCGATCAGCAGGCGCACGGTGTCACGCTTGATGCGATAGAGTTGTTTATCACAGGTTAGCGCAGCCAGTGTGGGTTGTGGCAACGGTTTCTGCGCCAGTTCCGCCCCCGGCAACCTGAGCTTCTCTTTGCCACGATAGAGAATGGCCGCTTTAATTTGCTGCTGAGAGAGACCAGCGTAAGTCAATAACTGATCAAAGTTCGTGCGTTGCAGCCAGTCTGGCTTGAGAAAGACGAACCACTGACCGAGCAACGCCGCGTCACCAAATTGCTGGATGGGCGAAACATACGCAAATGTTACATGTGCATCATTCTCTGGTAAAGGTCTTTGAGATGGCATTGCGACCTCGCTTTCCATATTGCCAATTTCAACGTTGTTTGTGGGCAATTATATCGTTCTATGCATCGCATTCTTGACAAAAAGACATGGATGAGTCGTTACTGTAACATATACGAACGAGAGAGATATTTTGTCCCCACTATTTTGAAAGGTAGCGGTGCATGCATTCCAGGTTCGGCAAGCAGGGCAAGGCGATGCCTTGCGCTCACTATGCTCACTATGCGCTTTTGCTCTTAGTATGTCTGCTCACAGCTTGCAGCCCACTCAGTGGGCCAACGACGAAGACGACCACGCCGACGGCCTCAACACAAGCGATGACGCAATGTCCCGGCAGTCTCAGCACTATGCAAAATTGCTATACACCTTATGATATGCGCGTCGCGTATGACGTGGAGAAACTAACACAGCAAGGCTTAACCGGCAAGGGCCAGACGATTGTAGATATTGTCTCTTATGGTAGCCCAACACTACAACAGGATATGGATGTCTTCGATAAGCAATTTGGCTTGCCAGCCATCAAACTTCAGGTTCTTGCACCATTGGGAACCGTGCCGTATGACCCCAACAATAAGGATATGGCCGGTTGGGCCGGCGAGACCGAACTGGATGTGCAAATTATGCACGCCATCGCCCCTGACGCACATATAATCGTCATGACCAGCCCCGTGGATGAGACTGAGGGGACGATTGGCCTACCACAATTCATGCAATTAGAACAATATGCTGTTGCACATCATCTGGGCCAAGTTTTCTCACAGAGCTATGTAGCCTCGGAAGCCACTCTAAGCGATAGTGCCAGCCAGAAGTTTATTCAACAGTATACAAATTTTTATCAGCAGACCACAACAAAGGACGGTTGGACGATTCTCAACGGCTCCGGCGATAATGGCGCGACCGATTGGGCCAACCTGAGCGCAACCACGCTGGCTAGCACGCCAACCGTCAATTTTCCCGCCGATGTTCCCTGGGTGACGGCTGTGGGTGGTACCTCGCTACTACAACGGAGCAATGGCTATAACGAGGTTGCATGGAATGGTAGCGGAGGTGGCACCAGTAAATTTTTTAGCGAGCCGGATTTTCAGCGCACACTGCCAGTTTCAGTGCAAACGCTACTCCAGGGACGACGAGGCATTCCTGATGTGGCTGCCGACGCCGACCCCTATACTGGCATGGCCTTCTATTTCGCCGGGCAATGGACAACTACCGGTGGCACCAGCGCCAGCACACCACTCTGGGCCGCGCTGATTGCCATTGCCGATCAGGAAGCGGGTCACGCGCTGGGCTTCATCAATCCCGGCCTGTATAAAGTGGAAGCCTCGTCACCGGATGACTTTCGTGATATTATCAAGGGCAACAATAACGTCGATAACACCAATAGCGCGAATGGTACCGTAAAGGTCAAAGGTTTTGACGCGCAGCCGGGCTGGGATGCCGTGACTGGTTGTGGCTCGCCGCTCGCCAGCCATCTCATTCCCGCCTTGATCGCGGCACTACAATCATAGGCGTCATCGTGCGGCATAGCACCCACAAGGGGTGTCACTACATATAGCATGTCGTGGGTGGTGCGTTTCATATATGTAGTGACGCCCCTTGTGGGTGCCATGTCATACATTTTATTTGACAACATAATTTAGGAGTTCATACATGTCATCATCTCGTTTGCAACGTCTTATCCCTCTTGTATTGCTTCTATGCCTGCTAACGGCGTGTGGCCCCATAGTTAATGCACCCAAACCCACACCGACGACCACGACCAATCCGTCAACAAACACACGCGCTGTCGTGCCATCAACGTGTCCCAGCTATCTAGCAAGCCTTTCATACTGTCTTACACCACAGGCGTTTCGTGCCGTCTATAATGTCGAACCTTTACTGCAAAAGGGCTATACCGGCAAGGGACAAACAATCATCGATATTGTCTCATTCGGCGGCCCCACGCTCCAGCAAGACCTGGATACCTTCGATAAACGATTTAATTTGCCGCCACTCACCTTGCAGATTATCTCGCCTCTGCACGAAGCACCACAAGGTATCAGCGATGCGGCAAGCTGGGAGACGGAAACAGAACTCGACGTAGAGATCATGCACGCCATCGCGCCTGACGCCCACATCGTCGTGCTGACCAGTCCCGTTGACGAGACGGAAGGGACAATTGGCCTGCCGGAGTTTCTACAATTAGAGCAGTACGCCGTCGCGCATCACCTGGGCAACATCATTTCACAAAGTTGGGGAGCTTCTGAGATCACACTTGAAAATCAGCAGGGACAACAAGAGTTGCAGCAGTGGAACAGCTTTTATAAGCAAGAGACAACGCAGGCAGGCATGACCTTTTTCTCTTCGGCGGGCGATAATGGCGCAACCGACTATGCCGACCTGCAAGCCAAACACCTCGCTACGGTACGCACCACCAGTTTCGCCCCCGATGATCCCTGGGTGACGAGCGTTGGCGGCACGACAGTCAATGATAGCGGTAAGAACTACAGTGAGACGGTCTGGAATAGCGGCGGCGGCGCGGGCGGCGGCGGTTTCAGCCGTTTCTTCGCCATGCCCAGCTATCAGAAATTACTACCAACTACAACGCAGCGCCAGTTCAAGAATCGGCGAGGAGTGCCAGATGTCTCCGCCGATGCCGACCCGACTACTGGTCTGGCGGTCTATCTCGCCGGGCAATGGACACAGGCCGGTGGCACCAGCGCCAGCGCACCACTCTGGGCGGGCCTGATGGCGCTAGCCGATCAGATGGCGGGTCATGCCCTCGGCTTCATCAATCCGACGCTCTACAAACTGGCCGCTTCCAGCGCCTATCACCGCGACTTTTACGATATTACAAGCGGCAACAACACTAGCACCAATGTCCAGGGTTACAATGCGGCCCCTGGTTGGGATGCTGCCAGTGGTCTCGGCACGCCCGATGCAGCCAACTTGCTACCAGATTTGGTAGCCGCGTTAAAATGAGAATATCTGATTGGAAAAAACTCAGCTTCGTTCGTTATACCTATAGGACGGTTTGATGGCAACCGCTCAAATGTTCATTTTGCCATCTTTGTAATTATCCAGGAGGTATTTCTGTGGCTTATCAAGACCCGTATTCGCAACAACCACAACAGCAGCAACCCTACACGCAGGAGAATCCCTATGGTCAGCAACAACAAATGTATGGCCAACCGCAAGGCTATGGGCAACCACAATATGGGCAACCACAAGGGATGTACGCCCAGCCCGGCCAGTTTGGCTATCAGGCTCCCGCCATGCAGTATGTCAGCGTCTGGCCGCGCTTCTTCGCAATACTCATTGATAGTATCCTTGTCGGTATTGTCAATCTGATCGTCGAAGCTATATTACACTATTCAGGTTTCTCAAGCTTTCTTGCCATTGTCATCTCTTTTGCTTATTTCGCTATAATGGAAGCGACGCAGGGCAGAACAGTTGGCAAAATGGCGTTGGGACTGAAGGTTGTCCGTGAAGATGGTAGCCCGATCAGTTGGAACGAGTCTATCATCCGTAACCTGATGCGGATTGTAGACGAAATTCCTTTCATCATTCCCTACCTGCTTGGAGCTATCATGGTCTGGAACTCGCCAACGCGCCAGCGCCTCGGCGACAAGGTTGCCAAGACGGTGGTAATCCGCACACGCTAAACGTGCTGGTGTCCAATCAAAATGAAGGAACCGGCCCCAGGCGAATGCCTGGGCCGGTTCCTTCATTTTGATAATATTATTGTTTCCCCGGCTTCTCACCATCACCCTCTTCGGTGATGTTGTAGGACGGATACTCGATGGGAACACGATAGGGACCAGGACGCGAGCCACCATTGGGTGGATTCGGGTTCTCCGGCGGCTCCGTCAAGTCGGCGGTGATGGCTTTCACCAGGCGCTCGATGCGGTCCCAACGCGCGGGAAAACGCTCGGCATAGAATTTCTCACGCCCCTCGCTATCATAGATGTAGAATACATAGTCCTGATCGGAGTAGCGATACTGCACCTGTGTGTATGGAATGCGTGCCAGTTCAACCACCTGCAAGGTCGCCCGTGATTGCTCGGTGGTGGCATTGGGGATTGGACGGTCTTGCGCGGCCTGCTGCACCAGCGCGACAGCCGTGCGCCAGACATCGCCCGGCACAGCCTCCGGCGGCGCGTCTGGATGCAACGCCTCGTTGACCTCCGCGTTGAAGATCAACTCACCACTGGCCTTGACCAACTGCTGATGCGGGATGCTGCTATCGCCGATCACGCGCGTCTGCGTGCGCAGATCAAAGCGACGCACAATCTCGCGCTGCCGGACCAGCTTGCCAGTGCCGTTGCAGTTTGTGCAGAAAACGGTTTTGCCCCCTTCACAGGTCGCGCAGACCCGTTTGCCGTTGCCGCACGAGCAATCGACCTCACCATTGACACAATCCGGGCAGGGAACGGTCTTGCCCTTGTTGGCCGGGTCGGTATCCACGGGGTTGGGAACCGGTATACCCTGTTGACGAATGCCGTCAAAGACATCGGCAACGCGCTCGTTGAAGGACGAGGCGACATTATCGGCCTGACGCTGGAAAATTGGCTTCTTCTCGCCCTCCGTCCAGTCGGCTACATAGCCGCGCCCACGACAGGTTGAGCAGCGTTTCTTGGTACGGCCCTTGCACTCCGGGCAAACAATCCAGCCACGCCCATTGCAGGTCGTGCAAAGTGTGCGTCCGGTACCATTACAGGAGGTGCAGGCAATCACCTCGTCCAGCCCTTCCAATTTTGTACGGCTACTCGGCGCTTTGAGGCCGGTAATCGGCGGAAGATCATAATCCCAGACCGGCAAAAGTGGCTGCGGCTTACCAACAGGGCGACCGGTATATGGCTCGGCAACCGCATCCATGCCGCGTGTCTCCCAGCGCGTCTGCACCGTGACCTCCCAAACCTCGTTGGTCGTCCAGGAGGTGAGGTTCATAAACGTACCGAGGTCTTTAGCCACACGCCAGTTCTCATTGCTCCACATGTTGGCTAACTGGCGAATACGTTGCTCCTCAACATTATCAGGCGACTGGGGCGTCTGCACCGTCTGGGCCTGCTTCCAGTATTCGCCTGCCTTATCGACCACACGCCGGATTCTCTGTTGTGCCTCGTTCGCCCCCTGCACGACAAACTGCCTGATCTCGTCGATGCGTTTCTCAAGCTCTTCTTGACTAGGGAAATTTGGTTGATTAGGCTGATTGGGTTGGTCAGGAAGCACGGGGTCAT
>JAJZEJ010000841.1 GCA_021828635.1 Chloroflexota bacterium | reverse complement strand
AAAAGCACTACGCACACGGGCTATAGCCAGTGTGACATCAGCGATGGCTTCGTGCAATGAGCGCATCAAGCTCTCGCGTTCCTGAACCTGCTCCTGTTCCTGTTCGGTCCAGGGGGTTGCGCCTGCCGCTTTAACCAGGCGTGGACGCACTTTGAGGCGACGTGGCGCGTTTTGTTGCTCTGATGCCTCGGTTAGAATGCGTGCGATGAGTGAAGAAGTCGGATGATTATGATGATTGTCATAGACCGTTTTGGGAAGTAATGAGAGGGCCATCAGTGTTTCTTCCAGGTATTGCACGCGAGCCTGCGCACTCTGTAGCTCCTGTAAGGCTTGCTCAACCTGCTGTTCCGCACTCTCTAATGGCGCGGAAAGCTCTGCTAATACTTCGACATGCAGCGCCAATCGCTCAATGCGTTGTGCTTCCACACGTAATACGGCTTCCTGCTCCATCGGCTCAGCGTTCGGTTCATCCGTAGCTGTGATGCCAGGTAGTACAGGCTGGATCGACGTTGAGGGGCGCACCAAGTCTATACCAACGCGCTCTAATTCCTCCAACACAACCAGCAAAAACTCCTCATCGGGCTGATTCTCCTGTGTCAGCAGCGCGGCCATTGCATCAATAACCTTTTGTAGGGTAGATAACGCTATTTGAGGCGTGATAAGCATATTCTGGGTCTGCTGGACAATGATTTCAATGATATGAGCCAGTTCAGACAGCGTGTCTTTGCCTACTGCTCCAGCAGTGCCGCGAATCTTGTGTGCTGGTCGCATCAATGCGTTTAAGCGTGCTAGCTGCGATGACTCATCTTGCATCACCTGTTGCAAGGCACTACGCAATAGCGCAATATCATCTGTGGCCTCAGCATGGAAAAGTGAGAGGAGATCATCATCCTGCTGCATAATGAGTTTATCAGCAAGAGGTCCAGACGAAGGGGCTTCGACCCAGCTCTCTCGTGCCAGAAACTTCTGTAGGATGCCACGATCTTCTACAGAGAGACCGCTTTCATCAAATGGAGGTAGGGTGTCGCTCATGAGGTCAACCATCTATTCGCTGCATAACACTATTGATCAGTTTTCGCGTGTTCAATATCCAGGTTTCGGCGTATCTACCAAGCAGCATAGGCCGCAGTTCATCGGTAACGGGTGTCTGCACGGTGAGGGATTGTATCTGTGTCTCGTCAATGGTCATTGTCTCACCAATAGCACCAACGTAGAAAGCGAACGTGTGTGTCTCTACGCTTGCAATCAGCAACAATCCTTCATAGGCAAGGGAACGGGTGCATGGCCGTTCCTGGATGGTACATAAGTAGGCATCAAGGTCAATGACCGCGATAGCATCACCGCGCCATGCCATCAAGCCAGGCATCCAATACGGCATCGCAGGTAAATGAGTGTACGGCTGAGAGGCAGGAATAATTTCGTGTAGCGCGTCGAGCGACAATAGCCAGGAACCGCTAGTAAGCTGGCAAACAACATAGGTAGCATAGGCAGCCACTTCAGAAGAAAGGTGAGGAACAGAATTTGCGGCATTGAAGGCATAATCCCAGAAAGCCTCATCGCTCAGTTGCTCCAAAGAGTGTACTTGCGAACCACTCCAAGCGATGGGAGCCAGCGCCATCAAATTTCTTAGCTGCTGCTGTGTCTGTTCATCCATAGCCATGCGATTAGAACTGACTTGAGGAGACCGGGACACCCAGATAGGACTCGGTGATGGCAATTATATCCTGTGTCTTGAAAGGCTTGGTGATGTAGTCCTTCGCACCGGCCAGTTTGCCCTTCAACTTATCGATCATGCCATCGCGGCGTGAGAGCATAATAATGACGGTATTGCTAAACTCACGTTTCATTTTCAAATAACGCGCAACTTCGTAGCCGTCCATCTTGGGTAAGCCAATATCGAGGAGTACAAGATCAGGAATGCGTGCCTTTGGCTGTGTCAGCGCCTTGATCGCCTCTATGCCGTCGGCATAGCCTTCTACGGTAAAACCCTCGCGGCGCAAGCTTGTTTCAACAATTTTGCGCACTGTCGGCGAGTCATCGATGACCATAACCAGTTTACTCATTCCTCATTGCCCTCTCTTTTTGTCATACAACACCAATATGCCTGCACCGTGTTAGCATCCATAACAGGCCAGGCATGTCTCTTGCAGAGAAGCTATGCATAGCAAGCTTCCCTGCTCAGATGGTAACATATGGATGTTACAGATTGCAACGGTTTGGCATAAAGAAAATATTAAAATTTGTCGTCGAATGTTTACCCCATCATTATATCAGGCTCTTCAAGAGGGGCGCAAGCATCCGAACACGATACAGACGTGCGAAATCAACAATCGTGCCGCATAGCTCATCATCTTGGGAGGGCATTTTGCTCAATACCAGTGATTGCAGCATTGGTAGGTCTTCGCGCCATGCGACCATATGTAACAATTCTGTGATACGCTCAACGGGGCGGCGCTCCTCCAGGTATTTCAGCCAGAGCGCAAAGATACGTTCTAACCAGTGCTGGCGGTCGTCCTGGTTCATGAGAGGCGAGAGTTGCTTGCTGGCATCCACCTGAAGCGTGCTGCTTGCTTCAGCTAACAAGGTCTCCAACGTGGACATTGTCTCGTTCAACGCATACTCGAAGAGAGCATTAAGGTCTGGACGCTGTACCGCGAGATAAGCATTGAGCAGTAAGGCATACAGGCTGAGCGCACCATGATAATCATGCTGCTCGGCCCGCAATTCTACCTCCCATAGCACATCCAGCAGGTCACGCCGCACCATCGCCACCGCTTCTCCGCATTCCAGACGCACGCTATAGGCTGCAAGGCGCTCCTGATATGTTTGCGCGGCCAATGGTGGCAACACCAGACGGGCAAGTGGGTAGCTATCCAACTCATCGCCGCTAAAATCCCAATCCTCCGTCACCTCTTCATCAATGGCAACAGCCTCTTCATCCATGCCGTCTTGCTCAGCTATGTGCTGGCGTGTCAGCCATTGCGCAATATCACTTAGTAGAGCAGGGTAACGCATTATTAGTTGCTGCACAATTTGCACGAGCTGGTCATGGCTCGCTTGCTGGAGCAGCCGTCGCAATTCAGCATCCATAGACATATTTTCTTGATACATATTTGCCATAATCATTGTCCCCGTCGTCCACTCACAGATCAATTCATTGTAGGGCGTGATGAATCACACCCCTACCTCGCGTATCGCCACAGGAAGAGTAAAGGAAAATACACTGCCCTGTCCAACCACACTCTCCGCGCTGATTCTGCCGCCATGTGCCTCTACAACGTGGCGGGCGATTGCCAATCCCAGACCGGTGCCGCCCCTGCCGGGTCCGATATAGTCGTTCTTAGTCCGTGAACGGCTGGTCTTATAAAAACGCTCGAAGATACGTGGTAGCTCCTCGGCGCGAATACCGATACCAGTATCACGTACAAAGAAGCTTTGAAGTGGTTGCCCAAGCAGCGAACTGGTACCAATGACAATGATGCCACCAGAAGGCGTAAACTTGATGGCATTATGCACCAGGTTAACTAGCACGTGCATAATCTGCTTGCTATCAGCAGCTACGAGTGTCTGCCCTTCCGCTATCTCGGTTCGTAGGACAACGCGGTGTCGTTGAGCCAAAGGGAGCATGCGTGCCATCACCTCACGCACCAGTTGTTCAGCCTCAACCGGCTCGATGGTGAGCATAACATGGCCCGATTCCAGGCTCGATAACTCCAGGAGTTCCGTCACCATATCCGTCAGGTATTGTACCTCAATCTCGATTTTCTCGACAAACTCTTGCGCCTTCTCCGAGTCCGTCTCGATCACATCCTCCAGTGTTTCCGCCAGTAGCCGTACCGAGGTCAGAGGTGTGCGCAACTCGTGTGAGACGTTAGCGATAAAATCTCTGCGCACCCGTTCAGCACGCTGTATCACCGTCATATCTTCAATTGTTATCACAAAATAGGCATTCTGTATATCTGGTATGTTTTGTGTCATCACTTGTGCAGGGATAGCTGTGTCTTGAGTGAGGAGTGGCGTGATCGTCACCTGCCAGGAAAGCTCATCATTGCCACGTTCATAACGGGTACGTTGTACTGTAGTGGTAGCGATACATTTCTGAGCCAGTTGTAGCAATGATCCCTCGTTCAGAATGCGCACCAGGGGTGTCGCGGGTACAAGGGGGCATTGTTCAAAAAGATGTTGAGCCGGTTTATTGGCATAGCGGAGGAGCAGGGAGCGATCTACCACCAAGACCGGCAGTGGCATAGCTTCGAGTAAGCCGATGAAGAGAGATTGAAAGTTCGACGAGGGCTGCTCATGCATAGCGGCGCATCTCCTCTTCACCACAAAAACACCGACTGGTTGATATAATTCAGCCTGAGAAGCCAATTCTCATTGTTCAACAATAAAGAAGCACGAAAATGTTAGTTGTTCATACCAGACAGAGCCGGTTGCTCAATGCTTCCACCGTAGTCTAGCACAAATGAGGTGTGATGGCAATCCCCACATAAATCAGAGCATAAAAAACCTTAAAAGCCTTCATTAAACCCTCATAATAGGCCCATGTACACAACTTTTTATCGCACCAGTATCTATTAATGCTGTTCTAGTGATAGGGGAAGGCAAGGAGATTCGTTGACTTGTGTAAAGAGCTGCAAGAGAGTTGACGCCCGATGCTAGTCACCACTACTGCAAAGGCCAGCCACCATGTTCCTCTATCGTCTCATCAATGCGTTCCATCAACGTGATCGTTTCGGCCAGCGCCGCCACGATGCGCTGATAGTGTTTTGTATCATCAAACGAAAGAGTACGCCCCTTGCGATCTTTCAGCCACTTCTGACAGACCTGATAGCCGCCAACGTGAAATTCCCATACTTCTAATGGCACACCTTCAAAATACTGTGTTTTATTGATATACACCCGACCTGTTACCTCATCATGTGCCGCATAATACTCTATCTTCTCAACCACATCGTTGCCCTTAACAGGATATAAGGGCAAGACCGTGCCAGATTGTTCCATCAAGTGCAGAACTACGAGCCGCGCTCCCAAGCTGCACAGTTGCCGAAACAGATCAGCATCCGTAGTGAGTGGCAGACGTGGAAAGTCGATCTTGAGAAACTCGGCATAGCGTGTGCGATACGTCGGCGCATGGAAGACGGCATACAGGTAGTCAAAAATATCCTCCGGCCCCAACGCCTCTTGCAAATCCCCCTTACCATCCACGACAAAGCGCATACCGAGCTTACTGGTAATATCCGCAATGAACGCTGGTGAGAGATTAGGACGCCGCCCACCAGGAGCATCCGAAGGTTCACTGGTATCAAAAAGCGTGTCTTTTTTGTTTGAATCGGGATAGAGATAGAGAGGAAAAACAGAAGAACCATCATATGCTGTGACAATCTTATGCTGTCCACATACTTTGTTAACCACTAATACACCAAATACTTCTCGTGTTTGACGAGCAGTCACTAAACCAAGATTTTCCCGATTTATAAAATGGTCATTTACCTCTGTTCGGGGTCTATCGAGAATAGCAGGATGATAGAGTACAAACCGACTATCAAAGGGCCTATATAAACATGGCTGTATCAAATGACCTAATTCTTTTAATTTTTGTAACGAACTACGCGCATTAGATAGCTTAAAATCCGAAGTATCCACTAGACCATACTGCTTTATTATTTCTTCATTTGTTATATGCAGAGAAATCAAATCCCCGATACGAGACTCCAATATCGATTTATCAAATGAAATAGCAAAGAAATCTCTATGAGAATTCATTCCGATAGAGTTTGTAAACAGTACTTCTGTTACGCTTTGTGCTTGTTCATACTCCGACAATAAGTTATCATCCTGTGGTCTAAACAAATAAAATGGAGCTTGCAGCTCTACTTTTGTCCATTCGGTCACTTCAACTGAATGCGCTGCTAACCAATGGTACTTCCCGCCAACCAACTTCTTTGTATCGCTAGCTTTCTCAAACACTTCACGCTCACCCCACAGATCAGCGTGATACACATTCGCTATACCTGTGGCATTCTTTTTGTCTTTGCGCTTGACAAAAATGCCGATAGCGACGCCTTGCTGAATATCAAAGACATTCTCATCTTTGGTGCCATCAGGTGAGCGTTCTTTCTTTTTGCTATTGCCATGCAGATCAAGCACATAGATATCATCAAAGCTGTGCATTAACGCCTGGCGCATCCCGCGAAAAGTCGGATTATCCAGGTAGCCATGATTGCTGATGAAGGCCAGAATGCCATAGCCGGTCTGCTCGATACGCCACTGTGCAAAACGGATGAATTTGACATAATCGTCATTGAGCCACTTGGGATTACGCTCGCCAAGCTCATGCCCATCCACTTCAAAATAGTTGCTGACCTTTGTTCCCGTCGTATCATCCTTACCATGTAACAAGTGTGCAATCCATGCGCCTTTGTTGGCCGAGTGACCAGAATACGGGGGATTGCCTAACACAACCATCACGGGAGCTTCATGCTTCACCCGATCAGCCGCTTGCGCCTCCTGTACTAACCACTCGGCAAACGGCAGCGTACTACTCTCATAGCTCTCTTCCAGCGTGTTAGTCAAGTACACACCCAGGCGCTCATTGCTCTTAAAGTCGTAGTCAGTTTCCGCTAGTTGCAAGCCGAGCTTCATATGTGCCACAGCATAGGGAGGCATCAGCAGTTCAAAGCCGAAAACACGTGGCAGCAAATGTTGCGAGACATAGCCCGACCACATACCTTTATTGCCCTTAAAGCTGTCATGAATCAGGTCAACCACGCTATGCAAAAATGTTCCAGTACCAGTAGCAGGGTCAAGTATCTGCACTTTATGCGTCTCAAAAGTTGTACCATCGGCTTTCGGTAACGTAATCTTTGTGGCATCAGCTAGCCCATCAGGTAAACCAAAGTCATGTTTGAGGAGATAGTCAACACTACG
>JAJZEJ010000107.1 GCA_021828635.1 Chloroflexota bacterium | reverse complement strand
TGTTGTGCCACCAACGCCAGTTACGTAGGGATCGTCTGCGGGTGAGTCAACGGCCAGTGTGTTATCGTTGCAGTCATAGGCACCGGAGTCACCGGCGGCGGCGAAGAAGGCGATGCCTTGTGCCGCGCCCTGCTTGAAGATATTGTCGAGCGTTTGCAGTTCGGACGCGCCCGACTGTGCCTCGCACTCGCCCCAACTGGTTGTCATGACCTGCGCCTTGTTGTCGGTGACGATCTGGTTATAGGTGTCATTGACGCCCTGGGTGCTGTTCGGACCCTCATAGACGATCTGCGCGGCTCCAGGGGCCATTGCCGCCACGACCTCGATGTCCAGTTCGACCTCAATAGCACCCGCTCCGGCGGCTCCACTGGAGCCATCAACTAAGACGTTGCTGATGCTAGGGTTGCCCAGATTATTGCTTTGCAGATATTGCGCGATGTCGCTCTGCTGATAACCGTCCAGTTCAAATACCGCGACGGTCTGACCACTACCTGTGATGCCTGCCTGATGTAAGGCATTGCCGTCATAGGCTCCCAACAGATCAGAAGGGCCATAACCCGCGCCTGTGGCGACATTTTTATGAGCTATCTTGCTGTTGGTTGTGCTACTTTGATAGAGTGGACGAAGGTGAATGCTGTTGTCAAGGCCACCGATTGACGTAATCAAAGAAGAGAGCGAAGATGGAATAGAGGGCGCACTGGCATTGGCATAGAAGTGACGCGCCCCGATCTGATAGTTATTGATGGTTACATGGAAGGCACTTTCGGCCTGCGCGACGCTCCCGGTGGCATCAATTAACAGTCTATTAGCGGCGATGTGCGTGACGCCTAAGCCGTTAGCGTGCAGATAATCGACAATCTGTCGCTGCTGATCGGCGGTTGGCGCGAACTCGGCGGCAAACTGTTGTGGAGTCAGGAAGTGATGATACAGGGATGAGTGGGAATTGTACAATCCTGCCAATAAGCTTGCCAGTTCCTGTTGGTTACGCCATTGCAGCCCTATCGAGAGATCAAGCTGTTGCTGCCCACTAGCGGCGCTGACGAAACTGGCCGATTTGATCAGCGGCACTGTCTGCCCTGCAAGTTGGACGGTTTGCGTGGGGGGATGTTGGGCGCGTGCGACCAGCACAATGCTGAAGACGCCAGCACCAATAACGATGAGTATCACTCCGGCTAGCATAATCCTGCCGGCGACATGACGAAAACTACGCTGCATGCAGTTCTCCAAACGTTCATAAACATACTACGATAAGAGTGATAGGGACGTGATTTATCACGTCCGAGCCTTGTAAGTAAACACTAGTAAACGCCGTGCTATAGCTTGACATATAACGATAAACGGCATGCGGCAGGGCTTTGGGATGTTTAGACCAAAAGGCCCATCGCTGTAACCCATCAACGTATCTCTTTTTGGAAGATTCATTCTGGCATGGCACCCACCAGGGGTGTCATTACATGTAGTGACGCCCCTGGTGGGTGCCATGCCTCCATACTTTGTTGAAGGAGATATTATCGTGCATACATTACGACATACTACTCTTCTTTTGGTGGCAGCATTATTGGCCATACTGTTAGCGGCATGTGGCAGTGCAAGTAGCACCAGTGGTTCGGGGAGTAGTACCAGTAGTAGCAGTGCAACTAGCACGCCAACCAGCAGCAGCTATAGCAATGGTTATGGCAGTACCAGCACACCCACCGCAACGGCGACCGCAGCCACGAGTGGGGCCGCGCTGATCACAACGGCGACTGTGACAGTGAAAGGCCAGAGCATGACAGTTCTGACCAATGCAGCTGGCGATACACTCTATTACCTTAAATCTGATACCACGACGAAAGCTGTGTGTACCGGAAGTTGTGCTAAAATATGGCCTCCTCTGCTCGCCAGTGGCTCAGCCACGCCTACCAGCGCGACGACGTTGACCGGTGCGCTGACAGTGCAGAGTTCCGCCAACGGTAGCCAGGTACAGTATAACGGCCATTTCCTCTATACCTTCTCTGGCGATAGCGCCCCTGGCCAGGCCAATGGTCAAGGTTTCAAGGGTGTCTGGTTCGTTGCCACGCCTTCGTTAGCGGCGGCATAAGTTGTGAGTTTATAGAGGCTAAGCGTGCATGAGTGATATACCCATGCACGCTTTTCAGAGATGCGAGATGCTAGAGACTATTTGCCTCCGCCTGACGTAGTATACTAAGAGTAATCTCCACAGAGAAGGAGATTTTTTGGTATTTGTGAGGAAGAGTAAAGGTGCATGGCAAAAATCGCATTTCACCAGATTACTAAGCACTATCATGGGGCGAAGAAGCCTGCTGTTGATGCTGTGACGTTCGATGTATCAGAGGGCAATACCTGTATGCTCGTGGGAACCTCTGGCTCTGGCAAAACAACCTTGTTACGCATGGTTAATCGCCTGATTGAGCCAACATCGGGCGAGATTATCATTGACGGTAAAAATGTCTTATCTGAAGACCCCATCGCTTTGCGCCGCCGCATTGGCTATGTTATTCAGCAAGTTGGCCTGTTCCCACATATGACTATCGCGGAGAACGTGCGTATCACAGCGGAGATTGCCGGTGGCTGGAGCAAGCAGCGTATGCAAGAGCGCGTTGACGAATTACTCTTGCTGGTTGGCTTGCCACCGGCTGAGTATCGGCAACGTTATCCGCGTCAACTCTCAGGAGGGCAGCAGCAGCGTGTGGGGTTGGCGCGTGCGCTAGCGACCGACCCGGCTATTCTACTGATGGATGAGCCGTTTGGTGCGTTGGATGCCATCACACGCGCCCGTTTGCAAGATGAACTGGTCCGCATTCAGCGCGATGTGCGCAAGACCATTCTTTTTGTCTCGCACGATATCGAGGAGGCGTTCAAGCTCGGCGATCAGGTCGCGGTGATGGATCAGGGACAGTTGTTGCAACTAGGTACACCTATCGAACTTCTCGCCCGACCTGCCAACGAATTTGTGCGCAAATTGGTAGGAGCCGATAATATTTTACGCCAATTGGAATACTTGCCAGTGAGTACAGCTATGGAACCAGTGGTGCGGCGGCCGGAAACGGTCTCGTCGGCACATTGGGACGATGCCGCGCTCTGTCCATCGGATGCTACACTGCTTACTGCCATGCTCCAACTCCTCGGAACCAATGCCCCTGCCCTGACCGTTCAGCATAGAGAGACCCACGAAGTTCTCGGCACTATCACCCTTACCGACATCAACCGCGAGATCACGCAGGCTCGCCAGGAGAGCAGCACTGCCGAGACGCGCGGTTAACACTTGGTGAAGGGATTGTCATGCACTATATATTTCAACCGTACAACTACGATTTATCCGACCCAGGCAGTATTCCCAACCTGTTTTTGCAGCATCTCTACCTGGTGGGGATTACGATGTTCTTTTCGTTGCTGATTGCACTTCCACTTGGCTTTATTGTGGCACGTTATCGCCGTTTATACTTGCCGATCATTACTGTTTCCGGTCTGCTCTATACTATTCCCAGCATCGCAGCGTTTATGTTACTGCTGCCAGTGACGAAACTGAATCCTGCTACCGCTATTATCCCGATGGTACTCTATAATCAGCTTGTGCTTATTCGCAACACGGCGGCGGCGGTGAATAGCATTGATCCTCTGTTGATAGAGGTAGGGCGTGCGGTGGGTATGAAACCGATGCAGATACTCTGGCGCGTGCGTTTACCACTGGCGTTGCCGATTATTATTGCCGGTGTGCGCGTGGCGACCGTGACTACTATCGGCATCGCTGGGCTGGCTGCGCTCGTTGGACAAGGAGGGCTGGGAACTCTGATCTTTCAGAATATTGCTACTTTTGATATAGATGCTATTATCGCGGGGGCGATTCTGATTGCGTTGTTCGCCCTGATTGCCGATGCGCTCCTATTGGGTTTGCAAACATTGCTGAGTCGAGGTCGCAACGCGGTTGTAGGGGCGTGATTGATCACGCCCGCATATTACGCCCGCATCGGTAGCGATAGAGAGGAGAACGCGATAAGATGGCTGTGATACAGTTTATTCTTGACCCACAAAACGATTTTATTGGGCAGACGCTAGCCTATTTGGGCATCTGTGGCTTTTCAATTGCTATCGCTATTGTTATTGGTGTTGTGCTGGGTGCGGCGGTCTCGCGCAATCCGACGCTGGCCTTTGTGGCTGTGAACCTGAGTGGCCTGATCCGTGCCATTCCGATTATCGCTATTTTGTTCGCCTTCGTTCCCATCTTGGGATTGGGCTTCAAACCGACAGTGATTGCTCTGATTGTGTTGGGCATTCCACCCATTCTGCTCAATACTTACACTGGCTTGCGGGCTATCGACCCGGCGATTATTGATGCCGCCAAAGGCATGGGCATGAATCGCTGGCAGATTGCTACTCGTATTCAAACGCCACTGGTGACACCACTGGTTATTACTGGTGTGCGAACTTCGTCTGTGCAGATTATCGCTACGGCCACGTTGGCCGCTTTCATCGCAGCAGGCGGCTACGGCGATTATATCGTCAATGGCCTGAACGTTTTCAATTATACCGAACTCATTGCTGGTTCCATCGCTGTGGCTGTGCTGGCAATTCTGGTTGAGGTGCTGATGAGCTGGATACAACGTCTTGTTACTCCTGCGGGTCTCAAATTGCAGGAGCAAGAAGTCGCCAGTGCATAACACCACATGGCACCCACAAGGGATACCATGACCGCGTGAACATGGCACCGTAACACAGTTTACTGTATTTCATGTATCGCATCACAAGGAGAAAACGAATGCACCATTTCAAACGCTCATCGTGGGCTATGCTAGCGACCCTGCTGGCGCTCGTGCCGATGTTGTTGCTCTCAGCCTGTGGCTCCTCTGGTGGCACCAGTGGCACTGCTTCAACGAAGGTGCCGATTGTAGTTGGCAGCAAACTTGATACTGAGGGCCAGTTGCTGGGCGAGATGTATGTGCTACTGTTGCAGAAAGCTGGCTATCAGGTCACATCTAAACTGGCATTGGGCCAGACACCGGTGGTTTTCAACGCTTTGAAGAGTGGCGCGATTGATCTCTACCCTGAGTTTACCGCGACCGGCCTGAATCTGTTGAACGACAAATCGTCGTTTAATCCGCAGCAAGACTATAACACGGTCAAGCAGGGCTTCCAGCAGCAGTTTCATATCACGTGGCTGAATTATTCGCCATTGAATGATGGCTATGCGCTCTGTACTTCGCAGGCGGAATCGCAAAAGCTTGGCGTTACCACGCTATCGCAACTTGCGCCTAAAGTGCCACAGTTGACGCTGGCAACACAGAGTGATGGTATTCCTTTTTTCAATGATCTGCAATCTACTTACGGTTTCGGTAGTACCAGTTTCAAGGCCGTTAAGCAGGTTGATTACTCGATTGGTTTCCAGGCTGTCAAGAGTGGCGATGCGCAGGTTACGGAATGCTATACCACTGATGGCTCAGTGACGACGCAAGGCTTCATCTTCTTGCAGGATGACAAGCATGGTTTCCCTGAGTTCCATCCCGCACCTATTGTGCGCGATAGTGTTCTCAAGGCCGATCCCAGCATTGCCACCGTTCTCAATAAACTGGCCCCTGACCTGACCACTAATGTGAGCATTCAGCTTCAGCAGCAGGTAGCCACCAAGAAGGCCAGCGGCATGTCCTCTGGCGAGGCCGTTAAACAGGTTGCGACCACGTTCTTGCAGAGTCAGGGGTTGTTATAATATCAAAAAGGTTAATGGAAGCTGCCAAAGAGCGGCTTCCATTAACCTTTTTGATAAGCAACGAATAAATCAAGTGCCTGTTCTAGCACCTCTTCGGTGGAAATGGTGGCGACGAACGAGTCGCGGTGTTCACAATGCCCTATGCGAGCATCGGCATCGCAGACGAACCAGAGTCGTTAGCGATGATGAGCGTGCAGCGCGAGAGTAGCCCCGTCAGGCCGTTGATGCTGAGTTTGCCACTGAGGTCGTGTGCCTTATATTTCATAGTAGCAATGACTGAGCGGTACAATAAAAAGGTAATCTCCCAAGCCATTAACCCTCACCACCGCAATCTTCTGTATGTCTGGCAATGTTTTATAAAATGTTTGCGCCGATAACATGTTGCATCCTTTGTAATCCATAAAAACACCATGCTTATTGGCATTCCTGCCATTGTGCGATTATTACACGTTTAAGCCGCCTCCTCGGTGATGTGTTTTCTTTAAGAAAGCACCGCCTCTCTACGTCTATGGAAAAGAGGGGTGATGACTTTTTCCTATGAGAGACGTACATGTGGTAGGATAAGCATGGTAGGGACCGATTAATCGCGTTCGCTCTCGTCAAATTGCATGAAGATACCTGGTAGGGACCGATTGATCGCGTCCGTTTGCGCCAAATTGTATGAATATATAAAAGGAGCAATATAGATGACTACGATAACTGATGTGGCGCTGATCCCGCGCCGCGTTCTCTTTGGCAATCCGCTCAAGGCCAATCCGCAGATTTCGCCGGATGGTCAGCGTCTGGCCTATCTGGCTCCGGTTAATAATGTTTTGAATGTCTGGGTGGGTGCTATCGGTAGTGATGATTACCAGCCAGTGACGAATGACACGGATCGCGGTGTGCGCTTCTATTTCTGGGCTGCCGACAATCAACATATTCTGTATATTCAAGATAGCGGCGGCAACGAAAATTTCCGTCTCTATGCCACACATATCGAGACGAAAGAGACCCGCGATCTAACACCCTATGACAATGTGCAGGTGCAAATTCTTGACCGTGATAAGCACTTTCCCAACGAACTGCTGATCGCTATGAACAAAGAGAATCCACAACTTCATGATGTCTATCATCTCAACTTGGCGAGCGGCGAATTACAAGAAGTGGCTAAGAATCCTGGCAACGTCGCTGGCTGGGTCACGGATACGAATTTGAAGGTACGCGCTGCACAAGCTATGTTGCCCGATAATAG
>JAJZEJ010000711.1 GCA_021828635.1 Chloroflexota bacterium | reverse complement strand
GCAGGTCATGAAACGAACCCGTGGACAGGCCAGAGCTGATATTGTACAAAATCTTTTACGACAAAAACTGGATGAGGCGTAGCCAGCGAAGGTTTACGCAATATCCTATGAAAAGGAGAGGCAGATAATGCACAATGATGTGAAATCTGCGGCGATTAACCCCTATCAGATGGCGGTTCAGCAATTCGAGCTGGCCGCCGAACGGCTGGGCATCTCGGAAGATATGCGCGAGATTCTGTGCCAGCCCAAGCGGGAGCTGATCGTGCATTTTCCGGTACGCCTAGATAACGGGCGTATCAAAACATTCACCGGCTACCGTGTCCAACATAATGTGAATCGGGGGCCAGCCAAAGGCGGTATTCGCTATAGCCCAGAAGTCTCGTTAGACGAGGTGAAGGCGCTGGCAATGTGGATGACGTGGAAGTGCGCGGTTGTCGGTATCCCCTATGGCGGAGCTAAAGGCGGTGTTATCTGTGATCCTAAGAGCATGACACCCGCCGAACTAGAGCGTATGACCCGTCGCTACGCGACTGAGATATCCATTGTAATCGGCCCCCATAGTGATATTCCCGCACCAGATATCAATACCAACCCCCAAGTGATGGCCTGGATTATGGATACCTTTTCGATGCATGAAGGGTTTTCCATTCCGGCGGTTGTCACGGGCAAGCCACTCTCGATTGGTGGTAGTGAAGGGCGTGCCGATGCTACCGCAACAGGGGTGCTATTTGTTACACGGCAGGCCGCCAAACAGCTTGATATGTCGCTCAAAGGCGCTCGTGTAAGCATTCAGGGCTTTGGCAATGCTGGTGCGGTAGCGGCACGCCTCTTCCACAATGAAGGTTGTAAAGTCGTGGCTGTCAGCGACACTCGTGGTGGCATCTATAATGAATCTGGCCTTGATCCGGCTGCGGTGATGCGTCACAAGCAAGAGCGCGGCACCGTGGTCGGTTTCCCTGGAGCCATGAGTGTACGTGTGCAGGATGTGTTAGAGGTGCCGTGCGATATTCTTGTTCCGGCGGCGACGGAGGGCGTGATTACGGCGGCTAACGCGGAGCGTGTGCAGGCCCGTATTGTCTCCGAGGCGGCCAATGGTCCCACCACGCCGGAGGCTGACGCCATTCTCTACAAACGTGGCTGTATCGTCGTTCCTGATATTCTGGCCAATGCTGGTGGGGTGACGGTGAGCTACTTTGAATGGGTGCAGGACATACAAAGCTTCTTCTGGGGCGTTGAGGAGATTACGCAACGGCTAGAGGTGATTATCAACCACGCTTTTGCGGCGGTTGCTGAGAAGGCTGAGCAGTACCATTGCGATATGCGATTGGCAGCGAATATGCTGGCGATCTCGCGGGTCGCTGAAGCAACGCAAATTCGCGGCATCTACCCATAACAATAGTATTATCCGTAGAACACTCTATCCCTACAAAGCAGGGACGGACCTTTGCGGTCGCCCTGCTTTGTAGGGATGGAGTGTTTTAGTATGTACGACGTTCACGTTTGGGTCGCTTAGCCGGTTGCTTAATTGCACGAGAGGGCTTGGCCTTTTTACGTCCACGCACCCAATCTTCTGGTTGCTCTTCCTCCTCCTCGCCTTCCTCGCTCTCTTCCTCCTCAAACAGGTCTTCCTCTTCGTCCTCATCAACGGCACTGAGGTCCATATCAGGAATGTCGGCGTCTTCGACATCCATGTCCTGCATATCTAAATTGTCCGCGTCGCTCTCGGTGCTGAATGTTTCTACTTCGTCCTCCTCAGACTCATCCTCTTCTGTAATATCTGGTTCAGCAACAGGATGTATCCTCGCGATTGCACCTTCACGATGTCCATCAGCACCATTCGCGTGATCGCTATGATTGATGGTGCGCCCAACTTTGCGTGGAGCAACAGGTTCTACCAGTTCCTGCTCTACCATCTCACCATCTTCAGGCTTTGGCCCGCCGATGATACGGCGACCGGCGGCGACATCAAGCCAGAATTGGGAATAGTAATGAGGTCGATCTGTTTCTTTCTCGCTATCTTTTCTCGCCATGAGTTCTCAGTGTCCCTGGGGGTACATTTCGTTGAGCTACTTAACCCACGGGCCACCGCTCCTCCTTTCGTAGAAGACATTACAATGCCTTCTCGCTGGTTTATGATTGGGATACCACCGGGTATCCCTCACTAACGTATATCAAAGTATCAAGAAAAAGTACTGAGTTCAGTATTACCTGAACAAAGAATGCTTATTGCTTCTGCAATGATAAGAACAAAGTGTCATATTGTCAAGGTGTACAGTACCGTTCTTTGAATACCCTCTCAACCCGCTTCTTACCATGTTTCACATTTTTGAGTATACCGCACTGATAGCAAAATTGATAGCAATCAGGGGGTTTTGTTATTGTTTTGATAGAAGTTGTCCAACTTTTGTACAGCGTCTTGCTGCATTGATGGCAGCACATGAGCGTAGGTATTTAGCGTTGTCATAATGCTACTATGTCCAAGCAATTCCTGTACTACTTTGGGGTTGACACCCATGCTGATAAGTATCGTTGCTGCGCTATGGCGAAGGTCATGAAACCGGATAGCGGGCAAGCCAGCACCTTCTAATAACCTTTTGTATCTCTTTTCGAGATTACCTTCATGGTAAAAGTTTCCCACACTATTGCAAAATACATAACTGCAACCCTTCCATGCAGCGCCCTTCTTTGTTTTCTGCTCTTGCTGCCGTTGCTGATGCTCTTTAAGAACATCAATCAGAAAGTTAGGTAGCATGATCTTACGTAGACCGCTTTTTGTCTTTGGTTCCTTTTCGACAATGCCGTGTTTCGCTATCCGTCCAGCAGAACGCCGAATATACAGACATTTATTTGCAAAGTCAACATCTTCCCACTTTAACCCTGTGACTTCACCGCGCCGCAATCCTAACGTCACTGTGACCGTGATAAGCCCTTCAAGGAGAAGATCACCATGTACCGCCTCTACTAATCGCCTTGCCTGCTCTTCGTCGAGAGGCTGTATGTCAAACTTCTCAATGCGTGGTTTCGTGACTAAATCACACGGGTTACGAAAAAGAATATTACGTCTTACCGCATGATCGAACGCCTTATGTAAGGCACTATGTATCATCTTGATAGTTGATGCTTTTAAATCCTTCTCTTGTTGCAAGAGGGCATAGAACATCTCGATTTTTTCCGGTGTCACTTGCTGCATACGCACTTTCCCTAATATGGGAATAATGTGATTATAGAGTAATCCTCGCTGGCTTATATAACTCCGCAAAGATACATCCGTTTTCTGGACATGCTCTATCCAGTGGTCTAAGAACTGCTCTAACGTCTGTTGTGGCCCCGTTGCCAGTGTGCCTTGCTTCTTCTCATAGAGCGCCTGTTGCAGCTTCTCTTGCGTTTCCTTGTACGTCTTGCCGTAGTAGACTTTTCGCTTGCCATTCTCTAGGGTGATGGCTGCGACATAACGCCCATCTTTGCTTTGATAGATGGACCCTTCACCATGCCCACGGTGCTTCTTGGCCCGTTTACGTGCTTGTGCTTGCTGTGGCTCCTGGGACGGCTGCTCTTGCTGGTTGTTGTTTTTTGGTGTGCGTGCCATTGTGGTCACTCCTTTTTGAAGAAACGCGCCAGGATAAGCAAGAATGTCCCTGCTATTCAGCAGGTTAACATACGTCTTGTCGTTGCCAGGGTTGTTCTCGCTCATCCTACGCAGTCACTTTCCCTACAGGCGTTCGTCTGCACTTTCTGTTGACGGTTTTAGAGGCTTAGAGACGGTGGGCCGTTTCGCGTTCCTCAACCCAGCCATGCAGGGAAGAGAGTCGCACCCGTAACCGACCGTCCAGACGCACAGCCGGTAAACCGTGCCATCTAATCAGGTCATACACCTTCGTTTGACCGATGCCTAACATGTCCGCTACCTGGGGAATGGTCAGTAGTTGCAACGGCATTACCATAGCTCCCCCAGAGGTCATTTTTCTTTTTCGCATCTTGGAAACTCCTTTTCACGAAAATGACATTTTTTTGGAATCAGTGCGGAACAAACCTGCAAACCTGCGAGTATCGTATTACGATACATCTTGCTTTACTCCTTCCATCGGCTCTACAGGCTCTACGAGGTGGCTTCTGGTCAGGTCGCTCCACCCTGATTTTTTGGCAAGCCTCCACACCAAACCTGCGAGTATCGTATTGCGATATAATACTGTCATCGCCTGGATGGCCCTTTTCCTTCGTCGTCCTCATCCTGGGGATAGATCAGGTCTATGTCGTCTGGCTGGTCAAACACCGTCGTCAGGTCCGCTCCGTCCAGCATGACCCACACCTCATGTAAGAAACACATTCGGAGCGTACCGGTCCCCCGTGGCGTCCATACTCGTTTTACCCCCTTCAAGCGGGTCATATGGGCCATTGACATGCTTTGGCGTTGGTCCAGACGCTGCCGGGCCTGCTCAATCAGCGTTTCGGTCTGGCTCATCGTCTGGTTGATGGTTTGCCAGTTAGGGACATCCGGCGTGGTCTCACCTCTCTCCGGTGGCTGCTGTGCAGGTGCCGCGGGTACCACAGGGGTTGCAAGGGTCGTCGGCGCTTGTTCTTCTCTTTGGGTGAGCGTTCCCTGTGACATCTGCGCCCCTGGCATCTCGGTGACGCGCCAATAGACGGCGGCACTGCGCCGCTCGATGCCAGCGCGTTGCAGATGCAACCCACTCTCATCGAACTGGCTGCCGACACGGCTGGCAAGTGCCTTCCCTAACCGTCGTTTGAAGTCACCTTTATGAATGTCTGCCAGGTCATCGGGCAGAGCATTGTACAAGCTGACCCCGATCAAGGGCGCTTCTACGGCTCCGGCGCGGATGTCTTTTTCCAGACGGGAGACCAGGACCGCATCATCCTGATAGGTGTCGTGCCAGGCATGCAGAAACGCCGCCCATTGCGCGGCCTCCTCATCAGCTTGCTCATAGAGGGCGTTGAGATTGCCTAAAAAGCCTTCCACCCAACAATGGGCGAGAATGCCCCCGACGGTGTTGGCCCAACTTTGGAAGTTGCCCAGGCGCGGTACCCCTGCCTCTGGCTTGCCTGCCGCATACCACGCTCGTGCCAGGGTCAGCAGCGCGGCGATGAGTTCACCCCGATGGGCGGGTACCCATGTGTCCAGGTCATGCGTAAAACCACCGCGTGTCCAGGGTTTGGCCGTGTTGGCATCCATGCGTATCCAGTAGACACGCCGTGGCAGATCACCGCCAATTTGAATGTTATTGCCCGTTGCCATCCAGGTGGCCCGTTGCGGGTACATTCCGTTTTTACTCTGGCCTAAGATGCGTTCTTTCACAATGGAAGAGGTGAGCGTAGCGTCCAGACTCGCCGCTTCTAGTTTCGCCTTGAGATTATCAATCACGATAATCGTGGCTCCCTCGGCCAGTGTGGAGGCGATACGCTTGCGCCATTCATTATCATCGTAGGGCGCAATAATCATGGCTGCTTTGCGTCCGGTGGCAATCATGGCAACGGTTTCCGCCAGTAAACTTTTGCCAGTGCCTGGGCGCGTGGCATCAATGAGAGCTAAGGGAACTTGCCCCGGAATGGCATGGCGAATAATCGGCGTCAGTAGCAGGCCCAGGGCGTTGGCGTGACTGGCCTCATCGGCATACGGAAACTCGCCTATCGCCTCATCCAACAAGGCCAGCGCCTTGACGATATCGTCGGCGCTTGGCTCGGCTGGAATGGGCGGGATGTGCAACTGTGGCGAGGGAAGATAGGCCAGTCGTGTCGCTGCATCATAGCCTGGTTGATCGACTAACGTGCCGTCAGGGCGAAACACCGGAAACTCGACCATCGTCTCCAGAGGCGCAAACGGCCAGGTACCACATGCGAGTAAATCTTTGACCAGGATGTCAGGCGGGTCCACATGCCTGGCTCCCCGCATCGTCAGTTTGACAAAGTTGGTGGCCCGTAGCAAGATGCCTTTGAGCGCGGTGTCCGTGAGCGTCTCGATAGAGGGTGTGCCATCCTCTTTGCGCTGAATACGGACTAACTGCCCGTGTCGCACATAGAGCGGGGTCTGTTGCTGCACGAGCAAGGTGAGGATCGTTTCCGCATAATGGCGCGTTGGTTCATTAGCAATCAGCACCCCTGGTAAACCATCGGTTTGTAACATCTCTGCTAATGCTACCGCGTCATCCTGGGAAAAACTCATGCTTCCACCTCCTTTCTTGCGTCCACGGTTGTTGCGGTGATCTCTTCATACGATGTCCTCCTCCTCATACATGATTGTGTTGGTCTCGCTGACCCGTCTGCTGTTTTGCTTACCCCTAGAACGCCAGGGATATTTGTCGAGGCTGTGTCAGCCAGCGTGGTTCATCCTGGGGATAGTGCCGCGTAGATCGAAAGTTGCTCAGCCAGAGCCGTATCTGTCGCACGTGTTCAGCCCGATGAACACCGCGAGCGTGCTGAATAACAACAGGAGACCCGTCATAGCCCTTGACAGGTCTCCTGATCTCGCTTTCTTCATTGACCCGGCGATAGGTGCGGTCGCGCCATTCAGCATAGCCCCAACGCCCTAACGTTGGACGGACCGATGGTCCCATACTATCGGTTGAGAGTTGTATGCTGGACTGATCGCACAGCCAAAGCAGTTCAGCCAGAGCAGGGGCGTAACACACTCCCCACAGATGCACGCGCTTCACACCCTCACGTCCCAGGAAGGGGATGAGTTGGTACATCGTCTCCCGAAACACCGGCATCATTTGCGCTGGCAATTTGCCAGTGATACACCAACCTCCTAACCCTATCAGGTCTCCCTCGCGCAAGTACGAGAGTACCCGCGCTGCACAGTGGAGATATTGGCGAGTGGTCACGCCCTGTATCGAGAGGACGCACGCCAAGCCATTGCGGTGCTGATGGGCGTAACGCGCCGCCTGGACGGTCTCTTCAACCGCACATGCCGCCTGGTTCTCAC
>JAJZEJ010000290.1 GCA_021828635.1 Chloroflexota bacterium | reverse complement strand
GAAGAAGTGGAACGTGTAGCCAAGCAATGCAATCTACTAGTGCTAATAACAAGCAGGGTATCCGTAAGGGATAGCCTGCTTGTCGGCTATTTAAGGAAAAATTTACGAATAAATATAATAATAGCAAAGAACAAAATATTTGATGTAGCCAAACAATATACTTATGATACATTTTTAGAAATAAATAGTTTTTATGAGCTTGACTTTTAAATTTCCTGCCTGCTACAATTGTTTTTGTCGGCGAGCATTCCGCTTATGGAGGTTCGCTTTTAACTATGTAATAAGTGAAAGGAGATTTTAGAAATGAAATTTGTGCAAGATTGTGTAGAAGTGGTGATGCTGGAACTCACTGAAGAGGAAATGACCCTGATTTCTGGTGGTTGGGGCGGTTATGGCGGTTATGGTGGCTATGGTAGTTTTGGCTATGGTTCTCCCTGTTATAGTTATAGCCCTTGTGTGTATGCTCAGCCGATTTACACCCCTTGTGTGTATGCTCAGCCGGTCTACAGTCCTTGCTATGGCTACGGGTGGTAAATTGTTTGGGATGATAAATTAAGGAACACCCCTTACCAGCTATTCGGATGATGTAAAATGCCTGATACCCTCTATGGATAATATTACATATATTTTCTCCAATGAAGGCATAGTAATATGCCACAGGCGTATAATAGATGTAGTGACATCCCTCGTGGGTGTCAGGCAGTTTATGCATTTGGAATACGTTATTGCCGGTGTGAGGTATAGAGAGGTGCGATAATCGGTCTCTACTACTATCATTCGATTCTGGCAACGTATAAAGAATTCATTAAAATTTTGGTATCGCTGTGAAAACTGCCTGTAAAGCCCTTGCAAACCCCCATGAGATAGTGTATGCTTTCTTCCGGTATCCAATCTCGGTCTCGCATCCAGTGATCGCCCAGATATCGTATCCCACGCTGGTAGGGGGAGAGAAAAAACTGGTGACACCTGCTAGATATGGACCCGGAGGATTACCAACATATCACAAGGAGGTCCCTAGTTTGAACTTCGTTGACAAAACCCTAAAGTGCCGTGACTGCGGAAATGATTTTACATTTACCGCAGGAGAACAAGAGTTCTACCAGCAGAAGGGGCTGATGAATCAGCCTGCTCGTTGCCCTTCCTGCCGTTCCGCACGTCGTGCTTCGGCTGGCAACACGAGCAATCGCTCTGAACGCGCTCCCCGCGAGATGCATACCGTCATTTGCGCCGAGTGCGGAACTGAGACACAGGTTCCATTCTTGCCCAAGAATGATCGCCCTGTCTATTGTAGTTCCTGCTTCGACAAGGTCCGCGTCACCCGTGGCTAATCGCAGCTAATATTCTTGTCGCTAGTTGGTGGCTCCATCTCACCACCCCGGTGCGGATGATCTTCACCCAACAGAAAATTCCCTGGCAAAGCAGAGGTCTGTTCTCTGTTTTGCCATGCTCTTGTGTAATATCTGCAAATTTCCACCATACGAAAAAAATACCATTCGGAATAAGCTCTGTTCCCGCCGTGTTTTCATTGTAAAAATCCCCAGCATCCTGATTCCATGCATGCATACAGTTGACAGACGTTGATTGCGTTCTATAATAGAGGAATAACATTTGCTTAGCATTGTATCCACATGTGTATCTACATTTGGTTGCTAGCATAACGGCAAATGTTACACATCTTCGGTGTTGTGTTTGTGATAGGCAGAGGTGTCGGAGATGGGGCGCGTAAATCTCTTTTTCCGTAGGTGGCGTATCATTGATTATAAGGAAGCCGCTTATGGAACGCAGTATGACATGCAGGTATAAAATGATGACCACTGAGTTTAACCAGGCCGCCAGCACGCCAACTTTTACGATTACAAAAGTGGCAACGCTGGATACTAGTCCTACCCCATCCAAGATGACGCTAGAAGATTTGTTGGTACTAACACGGCAATATCTGACGAAACAGGATATTGAGAAGATTCGTGCCGCCTACAAACTGGCGAATAAGGCACATAATGGAGCTATGCGTCGTTCGGGCGAGCCGTATATTCAGCACCCGCTCGAAGTGGCTTTTTTGCTGGCCGGTATGCGCATCGATGCCGATGGGATTGTGGCGGCCTTGTTACACGATGTAGTTGAGGATACCGAGTATTCGCTGGACGATGTACGCGCTCAATTTGGTTCGACAGTGGCTGTGATTGTCGATGGTGTGACCAAATTCGATATCCTGGCAGGGAAAGTGCCGACGAAATTTTCCGCGAAGGACGGGGAGCGAGGGGAGCGGAGTGAGCAACCTGTGCCGGTCATCGATAAGCGGCGTCAGCGCATCGAGACGGTGCGCAAGATGCTGCTGGCAATGGCCGAGGATCCGCGTGTGGTCGTGTTGAAACTGGCTGATCGCCTGCATAATATGCGCACGTTGGGTGCGATGTCCCCAACGCAGCAGCAGAATACCGCCCATGAGACCAGCGAGATTTATGTGCCGCTAGCTCGCCGTCTAGGTATGGCCCTGGTACAGGCCGAATTAGAAGACCTGGCGCTGAGCTATCTGGAACCGGAAAAGTACCAGAAACTCGCACATGAGGTCGAGGTTGAAGTCGAGCGCCGCCGTCCCTACATCGAGCAGGTTTGTCGCAAGCTACAAGAGGAGATGGAACGCGCTGGTATCCACGCCGAAATCCATGCCTGGCAGAAACATCTAGCCAGCATCAATCGCAAGCTAGACGAGATGCCGCGCCAGAATGGCAACGAGATTAGCCAGGTGCATGATCTGGTTTCGTTCCGCATTCTGCTCGATTCAGATCATGAATGCTACCTCGCGCTGGGCCATATTCATGCTTTGTGGCGACCAAAGGATGGACGCATTAAAGATTTCATTGCCACGCCTAAGCTCAACGGCTATCAGTCGCTACACACGACCGTCTTCTGCCTGGAGAATCGTTAGACCGACATTCAGATACGCACGCACGAGATGCAACGCACCGCCGATTATGGTGTTGCTAGCTACTGGTATCTTAAAGAACGGGTTGGCAAGGATGAAGCCGCGGTCAATAGCTGGAAGCTTTCCTACCGTGAGATGGTCTCCTGGATTGAGCAATTGCGCCAGTGGCAACGCGAACTGCCCCAACAGAGCGCCGATGAATTTGTCGAGGCCGTCAAAGGCGATCTCTTTCAGGAGCAGATTTTTGTCTTTACGCCCAAAGGTGAGGTCAAAGACCTGCCGCGTGGTTCAACACCGCTGGATATGGCCTATCGCATCCACACCGATATCGGCGATCATTGTGCTGGAGCGCGGATTATCACCAATCAGGATGATACTGGGCGTCTGGTAACACGTCTGGTGCCGCTGGATTACGAACTTAAAGGCGGCGAGATCGTAGATATCATGGTAAATCGTACCGTGCATCCGACGCGCGACTGGCTCTCGTTCGCACGCACAGCGGCGGCTCGCAACAAGATTCGCCGCTATCTCAAGACTTATGAACGCGAGATCAACCTGCAACTTGGACGCGAGCGCCTGGACCTGGCTCTCAAGGCTGCCGGTCTGCGCGGGCTGACAGGTGAACTGGAGGCAGTACTTCAGCAAGTGTATAAGGATGAGGCCGCTCAATTGTTAAAGAAGTATAGCAATCTAGATGATCTTTACGTCGCGCTAGGCCGTGAAGACTTGCACACAGATCAACTTATGCCATTGCTTTTACCGTATCTTCAACCCTACTTACCAGCACCTGATGATGAAGGCAGTACGCCGAAAAAACACCATCATGTTAATGGCAACGAGGATGGCTTAAACGGCGTGCTGGTGAAACTGGCCTCTTGCTGTTGTCCCATTCCAGGCGATTCTATCGTAGGTGTTCTCAATCCAGGAAAAGGTATGCTTGTGCATCGGGCAGATTGCCGCTCGTTACAGCGTTATCGTAAGAACTCGAAAGCGTTGGTTGAGATCAACTGGTTGCAGATTGAGCCGGAGGCATACCTGGTGATGGCTACGATTGTCGCACATGATCGTTCCGGCCTCTTGCGCGATGTCGCGGCTGTAGTTGCGGATGCCAGCATTAATATGACCTCGGTAACATCCTCGACGAATATCTCCTCCCAAAAGGCCGTTATCACGGTGACGCTGGAGATCGATGCGGCTAATGGTGTGCATGACCAGATCGAACGCATTTTCCGCCGCCTGCGTCAGGTTAAGAACGTGGTCAGCGTCGAGCGTGCGCTCGCAACGAAATAGAGAGAGACAAAATTGCTATCGGTATAAAGAGCTATTGCGTTCTAGCGAACCATAGATTATGCTGATACTAGACGGAATTGGATAGTTTATACAGGTTTGTGTATACGCATATGTATATAATAGATGGTGTTTTCGAGCAACATAATCAACATGAACAACAAACGGTAGTGCGTGATTTTGAAAAAGAGATTGCAAACCTGCTTACGCTCACGCACTACTACATGTCTCCGCCAGAATTGGAACTGGTTGCGCGAGCGTTGCGGCTGGCACGCGAGCGTTGTCAGGGTGTTATTGGCACTCGCCCGATTCCACCGTTAGAACATGCATTGGCTGTGGCGACCATCCTGGCGGAGATGCATATCGATGCGATTGGCGTCTCGGCTGGTTTGCTCTTTGAGGCAGTAGATGCAGACCTGCTTGAGCTTAATCTGGTCGAGCAGTTGCTTGGTCTGCCGACGGCTCGTATCATCGGTAGTATGCTACGTCTAAATATCCTGGAACGTACTAAACGACAGGTCTCCTCCAAAGCCACACCGGAAGAAGTTGAGCGCGAAGAGGCGGCCATTTCGCCAGCTGAAAGCAAGCGCCGCCGCGCACGTGAAGCTCTACGCCGTCAACAGGCCGAAACGGTACGCAAGATGTTTGTGGCGATGGCCGATGATCCGCGTGTAGTCCTGCTCAAATTAGCCTATCGCCTGCATGCTATGCGTATGCTGACACAACCTGCCTATGTTGGCGACCAGCAAGAACGCTATTATATGGCGCAAGAGACGCGCGAAATTTATGCACCCCTGGCCGGTCGTCTGGGTATGTCGCGCATGGAGAGCGAACTGGAAGACCTAGCCTTCCAGATTCTGGAGCCGGACAAGTATACCTGGGTGCGCAGCATCGTCGAGGAAGAGAGCAATCAGTGGCGCTCCTATGTGGCCCGTGTCTGCGCCATTTTGCGTTCCGAAATGGCCGCTATTGGCGTCAATGCTGAGGTTTCTGGGCGCGTTAAGCATCTGTATAGTTTCTATAAAAAGCTTCAGCGCAGTGGCGAGGATACTGGGCAACTCAAAGATGTCAAATCGGTGGTAGACATCGGGCAGATACACGATCTGATCGCTTTCCGTATCCTGGTTGGTAGTACGCAGGATTGTTATCTGGCGCTCGGTCATGTGCATAGTCTGTGGAGGCCAAAAGAGGGGCGTATTAAAGATTTTATCGCCAATCCTAAGCTCAATGGCTATAGCGCCTTGCATACAACCGTCTTTTGCCTGGATGACCATCTCGTCGAGATTCAAATTCGCACGCATAAGATGCATGAAATGGCCGAATATGGTGTTGCCATGCACTGGCATTATAAAGACGTGGGTGATGCAGCCTCAGCCTCGGCACGGGAACTTATCTCCTGGCTACGCCAACTCAATGATTGGCAACATGATCTGCGCTCAGTCTCCACCAGCGATACTGAGTTTGCTGATGCGGTCAAGGACGATATCTTTCAGGAGCAGATTTTCGTTTTCACACCAAAAGGTGAGGTCAAAGACCTGCCTGTCGGCTCAACGCCACTGGACTTTGCCTATCGGGTGCATACGAAAATTGGCGATAGCTGCGCGGGCGCACGCATCGTAACTGAAATGGGAGCCGGCGATGGTGATCGCCTGGTGACACGCATGGTGCCGCTGGACTACGAACTCAAGAGCGGCGAGATCGTCGATATCGTCACCAACCGTACCGCGCACCCAACACGTGATTGGCTCAATTTTGCCCGCACGGCAGCCGCTAAAAGCAAGATACGGCGCTATCTCAAGACGCATGAGCGCCATATTAATATCCAGATTGGCCGTGAGCGCCTGGACCGCGAACTCAAATTGCTGCTTGGCTCACGCGGTATCGAGATGATCAACGAGGATGCCGAACGCTGGTTGTGCGAGGAGTATCGTCTACAAGATATTGATGATGTGCTTTCAGCCATCGGCGCGGATGATATTCGTCCTCATGCTGCTGCGGTGAAGTTGGTCGAACACTGGCAACGTGAAGGCAGAGAGGTCAAGGAGACGAAGGATGAGAGCCAGAGTGATGTGCTGACCACCACGGCTCCCACCAGTAAGCCTACTGCCTCCGCGCAATTGCAGGTTGCTGGTGTCAGTGGCTTGCTCACCAAACTGGCTAACTGTTGCTGTCCACTGCCCGGCGATGAGATTGTTGGTTTTGTCAGCCGGGGTAAGGGTGTGGTTGTGCATCGGGCCGATTGCCAGAATATTCGCCGCCATCGTGACCGCGACCAGGAGCGTCTCATCAACGTCAGTTGGGTCAGCATGAATCAGCCGCTCTACATGGCTCCCATTGTCATCACGGCCCGTGATCGCTCTGGCCTGCTACGCGATATCGCCACTGTCGTCTCGGATGTTGGTGTCAACATGACCTCTGTGAATACGCGCCTGCACAGCGACCGCGAAACCGTCGTCATCACAGCTACGCTGGAGATCGATAGCCTCTATCAACTAGAGCGCCTGTTCACGCGCCTGCAACGCATCAAAGATATCACGCACGTCAAGCGCGATTTAGGCAAGTAGGGACCGATGATCGCGTCCGTGTGTCGGGTGCATTGGGTATGCTTGGCTGATGGGCCAAACAGATGCAATCAATCGGTCCCTACACCACAACCCAGATTATTTTGTAAAACACATCATCGGTCCCTACATTTGGCTTTTGCGCTTTTCCCTTTCACATGACACCTATGGAAATAGCTCTTCATTAA
>JAJZEJ010000710.1 GCA_021828635.1 Chloroflexota bacterium | reverse complement strand
GTGGCAAGCCCATCCTGCTAGAGGAGTTCGGAGCCAGCAATGGACTGGCAACCACCACCAGTTCAACTATTACCGGCAGTCAACAATGGCAGGCCGGAGTTTACCGAGGTGTGCTGGAAGAAGTGACCGCCGAAAAGTCGCAAGGGGTGCTGGGCGCGGTCGCCTGGCTGATGGCTCCGCGCCCAGCCTTTCCTGACGATATTCAAAAAGATATGACCGGCTGGTCGATTGTTCTCGATCACGGACAGCGTATCCTTCCGGCTGCGCACATCTTTGCCAACATTGAGGCCGGAACATGATTAATTCGTGCAAAGCCGATGTAGGGATCGGTTTACCGGTCCCTACACGAGAATAGAGACGTTATGAGAGCAAAGTTTTGTGAAGAGCGCGTGGTAGCGGGTGGCTGTCAGCTCCCATGAGGAGGGATCGGAGAAATGCTGCCCGCGCAACTGAGCGACCTGTTTGAGGGCTTGTTGCAGTGCCTGTGTGTCTTGGGGTGGGATTGTGATTGCTCCCTCGTATTCGGTCACAGCTTCTACCAGGCCGCCCACGTGCGTCACTACGACCGGTAGCCCACAGCTCATGGCGATGTGTAACGCGCCACTGCTGGATGAGCGATGATAGGGCAAAATGACGGCATCGGCCTGCGCGAAAAATTGCGTCACCTCCTCGTCTGCAACATAGCGATTGACGAAGGTAATGCGGTCTCGATAGCGGCTCTGGGCGATCAGTTCTGCCGGTTCGCTCCAGCCTTCCCAACTCTCGCCCACAACCGTCAAGCGATAGTTGTCAATCTCTTGCTCTGGAAGTGAGTTAAAGGCTTGAATGAGATCAACCAATCCTTTGTATGGTCTAATCAGACCAAAGAATAAAAGATTGCAGCACGCCGGATTAGTGGAACGTGGCTTTGGTGCTGTATCTGATTGTTGATAGTGGTTATAGGGGCCATGCGGAATGACCGCGACTGGTTTCTGACCGAGATTATAGTGTTCCTGCAAAAGCATTCTATCGTATTCGGAATGGATGACGAAGCCGTGTGCCAGGTTCAGCACGTATGGCGCGATCAAGTGTACATAGTGCTGGACAATGGAGAGCGCGGCTTCGCCAGGATCAAGTACCTCATGAAACTCAATGACGACACGCCCACCGAGTATACGTACCGCGAGCATAAGCGGCACGTATGAGTGTAATACGGTTCCCGTCCACCATTGAAAGATTACCACGTCGGGACATTCACGGCGCAAAAAGGCCAGCGCACGTGGCAAGCTGGGTAGCCAGTACCAGTCTACGCCGTCGAAGACATGTACCGTAGCATCATATTCCAACTGTGTCAGCTTTTCGCCGACGCGCTTCCACCCTGGATACAGGCGTGTTGGTAGCAAATGGCGCATCAAAATGGCCGATGTGCTGTTACTCTGTGCCAGTGTATTGACGAGATGTAAGGTATAATAGCTAATGCCACTCAAAAAGCGTTTACCAGCTCCAACAACGCATACCCGTAGCTGTTTATCTTCTTTCATTACCTGATGGCCTTTCTAGCAGAAATTTCTAACGTTTAATATACATATCTTCTTCATATACATTTTTTACATTTCTAGCAATGCGCATGTCTGGCTGTGTATCTGCGTTCATGACGGCAATGTGCATGTCTGGCTGTGTATCTGCGTTCATGACGGCAAGGCGTTTTTGTCTCTGCTGCCGTCCCATGAGCCAGAAATCAATCCCTGCGACGATACTACCGAGAAATTGTGAGATAGCAAACGCCGCGCCAGCGCCCACGATGCCACCTATGGGTAACAGGAACCAGGCCAGGAGCAACGTTGTTACACCCATACCCATATTGAGAAAAGCGGCGCGGCGTACATGGTTCTGGACGCGCAAGACGCTCACATAGATGTTGGTAATGGCGTCTGGCACAGTCTCGATAATCATAATCATCAGGAGCGGTAGACCATAGAGGGCATAGTTGGGGCCAAAGAGGGATAGCACAAAGTGTCCGCCTAGAAACATTGCCAGCATGGCCGGAGTGAGGATGGCGCATGTAATCAGCGCACTATTGCGGGCTTTGTGTAACACATTGCCCTCGGTGTGAACCCCTTCCGCGAAAAGTGCGGTTGCGATGGCGGGCGAGATCATGTAGAAGAAGCCGCCAACCATTTTAGTGGTGTAGAAATAGGCGTTTTCTACAGCGGAGAGGCGGATAATCACCAATATAGGTACAAGGTACGCGGGCATCATCCCACCGATGTTAATGAAATGATTGCCAACGAGCAGAGAGAGCATGGCGCGTATCTGGGCTATCATACCCCGAAAAGCCAGACGGTATGTCCGCTGCATGTGTGGTAGCAAGATCGTTACTGCTAGCAACAACGAGCCAATGTTAGCCAGCACCCACGAGGCTAGCATACCCAGCACACCCATTTGGCTCATCACTATCATTAGTGGTAGCTTGAAGAGCGCAAAAACGGCGTTGCGCATGAACATATTATTTGCAACGCGCTCCGCGACAAATATTTGGTCAAGCAAGGTGGAGATTGTTAACAGCACTACACCGAGTATGAAGAGCGATGCATAGCTAGCATGGTGCCATAGGACGGCGAATTGCGTTGAGACCATCGGCAGAACGGCAACTACGATGCCGCTAGCTAACAGACTAGCAATCGTTCCCAAAACCAAGCCCGCATTGATAGCCAGCGACCAGGCGGAGGATGTTGTGCGTCGGGGTAACAGGTGTACCAGTGTTGAGCCGATACCCAGATTAGCGAGTGTTGAAGTGAGCGTCATCGCTGAGAATAGCGCCGCACCTAAACCGACATTCTGAATAGAGTAGAGATGGGTTGCCACGATCCAATAAAGATAACCGATACCGGCGGTGAATGCCGTTGTACTCATCACGTAGATGCTGTTACGCAACAGAGAGTCATTGCGCCAGCGACGCCGCAGCGAATGTAGCAATGCGTAGCTTAGTGTAGTCAATCTATCGAACAGCATACCATTTTATTCCTTTTCATTTGCGTCTACTGAGGATTATTCTCGATGGTACAGGTAATACCGTTGGTTTTAGTGTTGGTATGGGTATTGACTTCGCGCTATTTTGCGCGGTGACAGGGGGCTTTGCGCCGAGCCACAGCACGACATGACGGTACGCCGTATCAGGCGTGTTTTCTAGCGATAATGTTGCTTCTATGCGTAGTGTCTTATTGTGTGGTGCGGCTGGTAATATCAGTGTCGATTGCCATTGCATACCAGATTGTAGCGCGAGCATTGGCCATGTTTTCACGATTTTGCCGTTCATATTCACGATGAGCTGATAGTGCATTGGCCCACCCTCCAGGTTGTTCACGCCAAGCTGGACCATGCTATGTGTAGATGTGTTATTGCCAGATAGCATCCACAGTTGTGTAAAGCCCTTGCGCGGCTGCTGCACAGCACCAATCATTGAAAGTGCGAATGCGCCTGCCACTACTACTACAGCCATGCCGATCATCAGCCATTGATCGAGCGTGAAACCGACGGATTGCAGGCGAAAACGTCCGCTGAAAACAGTATGATAGGGATAGGGCCGCCGTCGTTTGTCCGCGATGACGCAAGCCAACAGCGTCGTGGTTGACAGTGCGATAGCCCAGGAAGGAGTACGCAAGCCCATTGGCGTGAGATTTAGCAGTAGTCCTAGCAAGATAACTACAATCAAGCTACTAGCCAGGCTAACAACCAGCATCTCAGCAAATCCCTGATCGCGGCGTGGGAAAATGGCTGCTGTACAGGCGTAGCCCGGTAGCACCACTACCAACGGTAGTGCAATCAGGCGTATTGCTACAAGGTTAATATATTGTGCGTATAGCGCCAAGAAAGTAGCGATACATGCCATCACCACGGTCACTATCCCAACCACTAATAGATCAAATGATCTCTGTTTCATGGCTATTTCCCCCTAAATGTATTTGAAAATGCAATTTTTGATCCTGCTTTGATCAATTGGTGAGCGGCCTTACATCATAAATCACAATATCGCCGCTATCGAAGACGCGATTGACATATTGCACATGGTCAAACTTTGTGAGGACGGTCAGGCTGAGCGGCTTCGTGACGGGATTTTTGGTTGGGGAGTCATCAAAGTATGTGCCAACCCAGGGCAGCGAGGTGCTGAGACGCTGATCGACTACAACGTACTGAATGCGGTCTGTGCGCATGATAGACATCACTCCGGCGTTTAGACTGCGTGCTACAAAGATTGGTTCAACCGGTAATGGCCCACCAACTGAGGTAAATGCTTGCTGATAGCCGTAAGTAGCCATGAGTAGCGTATTGATGCGGTCGGCTGCCACGCGGTTGCCGCTACCCAAATGGATACGCGCCCATTTAGCCGCCGTGATACCTTCTGGCTCAATCGAACGCTGGTCCGCTGCGACCAGGTAGGGGCCGGGGAAACTGGCCCAGGCTGGCTCGCTACCCAGGACAACCTGGCCCAGAAAAATAATCGTCAACGCGCTTAGCATCAAGACGTAGGCGCGGCGCGGTGGCAGCTTTATGTTCCAATGTTCTGTGATACTCACAGCCAGCACGAAGGCCAGGCCCAAAAACAGAAATTCGGTCGTGCGTACTGCTGACTCTGCCCCAGCTGAGGTTAAGCGAAACGCCTGACTGATTGGGTAAGAAAGTGCAGCGCAAGCCAATACCAATGTCAATGCGCTGGCTCCATAGCGCCGCTTGATCTGTAATAAGCCGAATGGCAGGCCAGCGACTAGCAGTCCAAGCGAACCAATGGCTAACACACGTTCCCAGAGTGGTGTGACATAGCTCGAACCGGCATGAAAGAGTTGCCGGGGTGGATTGTGACCGCTAAGAACCTGCACGATCTGCTGGAACGTGCTATTGAAATGCGGGACGAGATAGCCGATCACGATGCCTTTGGTATAGAAAATCCATGCGACGCTCAGCGCCAGAGCTATGCTGGCAACACCCGCTGGGCTGCCCGTCTCCCGCTGCGAATGATGCTGCAGGGTATGGATAAGCGTCCAGCCGAGCAGGCAGATAGCCAGGATAAACGATGTGACGTGGTGTGTCACACTCACGGCGGCAATACCGCCAATTGTCAGCAGCGTGAGACTGCGTGAGCGGCAGGCGGGAGCGTAGCGTTGCATACTCATCGTGTATAGCACGAAGGTTGCTAGAGGCAGGGCCAGCGATTCGTAAGAGAATTGGGTATCAAAGAACATGAAGGCCGAATTTGCCAGGTATAGCAGTGTTGCGAGACTCGCGGTACGTGGCAAGGCGCTCAGCCGTTCATAGAGCAGGTAGAGTGACAGCACAAAAATGGTTTCGGCCACGCCAATTTCGAGAAAGCCAGCCCAAAAGACTGGTAGACCTGTTAAGCTGGTGAGTGCGCTATTGATAATCTCCAGGCCAGGGTAGAGGGCGCTGATTGGCAGGAGTGGATTATGCTGAAACAGGTGTCCCGTGGCTGCAATATCTTGTGCCGTTCGCCAGTGAGAGAACGAATCGTGACCGGCTAAGTAGAGCGGATACTCCAGGAATTGCGCCAGATAGAACGAGATGCCAAGCAGCGTCACGAGCGCGATGCGTTCACTGCGTGTGGGCCGGGAGAGCAGGAGACGGTAGGCTGTTGGTAGAAACAACACGAGCATACCAACCCAGAACGGAACCTCGTACCAGGGAGCAGCCACTCGCCCAGCTTCGTAGGCCATTGCCACCAGGAAGATACCGATGGCATAGCTCAGGATGAGCATGGGCAACCAGCCCCAGCGGTTTTGGGGCCGCGCCGAAGCTACACGCAGCGTATCAACTTCCGGCAGCATCAAGGCGACTAACTTTTGCGAGGATGTTGTCATGCTGCCACCTCTGCATAGATGCGCTCAATACGTGGAACAATCGACATGGCTTTAAGTGTGTTCGCTTTGCGCAACGCCGCTTGCCCCATGCGATTGCGTAGATGCTCATCTTTTAACAAATGCTCAATGGCAAGTTGCCAGGAAAGCAGGTCATGGGATGGAATGAGATAGCCATTTTCTCCATCGTCTATCAGATCGACCAGTCCCCCAACACGTGAACCGATGACAGGTTTTTCGGCTGCCATCGCCTCAATTACCGTGGTGGGACAGGCATCGGCACCCTGAAATGGCGCTAAAGCTAGCAGGCAGTGCCGCCAGGCTGCCATCACGGCATGGCGTGGCCAATCAGTAAGCACAAAAGTGTTAGCCGGACGATCTGCGCTCAACGCCTCCCACTCTGGCGTTTTATAGCCGATCATGACCAATGGGGGTATAGTGGATTGTCGTTGTAGTTCACTATAAGCACGCAGTAAAAGGTGGACACCTTTTTGGCGGTTGAATGCACCTACGAAGAGCAGGTAATCACCAGCAGGTAACTGTTTGATATAAGGTTGCACATCGCCTGATAGCCTCGTGATATCATCGGGGATGAAATTAGGAATAACCTGAAACGGCAGTTTGTGCCGTGCCAGACCGTTGCCAGCTACAACCGCCCGACTCACGGCCAGAAACATATCCACGCTTTTGCGCTCAAACAGACCCATTGACCAGTTGCCCAGCACCGTCGGAATGCCTTTCGCCGCGCCATAGAAGTCGGCGGCACAGGCAAGACAGCGATGCAGTTCTGGTCCCTGGCACAAAGCACCCTCGTAGAGGAGTGTTGATTTCGCGCAAACCATGCTATAGTTGTGTAGCGTCACTACGAGACGCGCACCGCTCCATGCCTTGAGTGGCAGGAACGAGTGAACCAGCCAGTTATGGGCATGTACGATCTGTGGTTGCTCCTCTTTGAGTATATGTTTGAGCGTCAGGACCACCTCCGGGTCGGGCCACGGCGGCGCATATGGTCGAGACTGATTGTTGAAGATGAACGGCAGGTGCTGCAAAGTGGCGCGAATACGATAGATACGCACCCCCTGATCGACTTCGTAAGCTGCCATACCCTCGTGCCGGAGCGT
>JAJZEJ010000811.1 GCA_021828635.1 Chloroflexota bacterium | reverse complement strand
TTCAGCAAGACGCTCTTAGCACGGACAACGCCCTCTATTCTGCCGCGTATGAGCATTGAAGAGGCGCTCGACGTGACGAAAATCTACAGTGTCAGTGGTATGCTGCCAACCGATGTGCCGTTGGTTTTGCAGCGCCCATTTCGTTCGCCGCACCATACGACCAGTCATGCTGGTCTCGTTGGTGGTGGTCGTATGCCGCGCCCTGGTGAGATCAGCCTTGCTCATCGCGGCGTGCTATTTCTGGATGAGCTACCGGAGTTCGGCATGAGTGTGTTGGAGGTGTTGCGTCAGCCGCTAGAAGATAAAGTTGTCACCATCTCACGCGCCCAGGGGACCATCACCTATCCGGCTAACTTTATGCTGGTTGCCAGCATGAACCCCTGTCCTTGTGGCTACTATGGCGACCCTGTGCGCGAGTGTCACTGTTCGCCGACAGCAATTGGGCGCTATCAGAAGCGTATTAGCGGCCCCTTGCTTGATCGTATTGATATTCATGTCGAAGTACCGCGTGTCGATTATGAGAAGCTGGCTGATAAGCGCAACATAGAGACTTCGGAGACCATTCGTAAGCGTGTCCAGGCGGCGCGTGACCGGCAACTGGCACGCTTCAAAGGTACGAAACTAACCTGCAATGCCGAGATGGGGCCAGCCGAGGTGCGTGCCTTCTGCGAAACCGATGCCTCAGCCGAAAAACTCTTGAAGGCGGCCATGCAACAATTGCATCTCTCTGCCCGCGCCTTCCATCGCGTGCTAAAATTGGCACGCACCATCGCCGATCTGGCTGAAAACGAGCTTATTCTGGCGAATCACGTGGCTGAGGCTATTCAATACAGACCGAGGATGGGTGTCTAGCATGTCCACCTTGCCGACTCCTGCGATTTTGTTCCTGGGTGATATTGTCTCTAATATATGATGATGTGCCGAAAGTACCGCTCAAGATGGTTGAATGATTAGTGGTTGCTATGAAGAGATATAATGATCTTAACATAGTCAAGGAACTAAGAAAGAATAGTGCCTTTGTGTGAGGAGCGGCAAGCGTATGGCGAAGAAAAAACATGGAAAAGTATCGGCGAAGAAGGATACAAAAAATACTCAGGTAATGGTTTCACAGGAAGATACTGCACAGATTAACGAAATATTTGAGCAGTACCATCAAATTATGCAGCAATTGCGCCAGACTACAGAGCAGAAACAGGCTGAGGTAGTGTTAGAAGTGATCAATGCTTTACCCGAAGGCATACAGTTAGCTTTGCTCAAGACACTGACGAAAGAACGCCATATTGATGCTGCTGATCTGTTGACAGCGATTCATACACTGAGTCCTATAAAGGATGTGCGCAAAGAAGCACGTCGTGCATTGCTTCAGCTAGAGAGTGTGTGTATCTATCCACAATGGAAACCACCTATACAACAACTCGTAGCTCTGCAACCAATGAGTGAGATACTACACTTCTGGCGCGGTTCCATTGCGGATATGCTCTCAAGTGGTATGGCACATCTAGTATTATGCTGGGAGCAGGAGAATGGTGAGATACGTGTTCTCGGCTTTTTGTTAGATTTCTCGCATGATGGCATCAAAGATTTCTTCACGCAGGTTATGAGTAAAAGGCGTGTGGAACATCTTATCGAAACGGAATCTGCAGAAGTAGGCGTTCCTGTAAAGGATTGTTCACTGGCGGAAGGGCGTCGCCTGATCCTGGATGCTTTAGTGATGAACCAGCGCAATGGTACGCGACCACACGCGGATTATCGCCACAACCAATCTCTGGTGCAGAGTCTAGTGCTGGATGCTCCTGGGCTGGAGGAGGTACCAAGCTTCCTCGATAAAGTTGGTACGGTGCATGTGCTTGATGAAGACGACTTTGACGATGATGATTTTGAGGAAGAAGATGAGGAAGAGGAGCTTGATCTACAAAATTTAACACCACAGGAAGTTGTCGCGGCATTTATTGAGCGGTGGGTAGATGGCGATTTTAAGACGGCTTATGCTCTGCTTGCTAATAATAGTCCTTTGCGTGAGAGATTGTCGCAAGATGAGTGGGTTGAGCGCAGGAAAGTCTGGATTGCGGAAACCGAACCGGAAGAATTGCAGCCGAGTTATGTTCTTGAACGGGAAGCTAATAAGTCGAGTCTTTGGCTTCCACCAGGGTTAGCTCGTCCACGCACACCGATTTATAAAGAGATCGAAGCTGCTTGGTCGGTTGAAATCAACGATACAGATGTGATGGAGACGTTGCCAGAGCTACCTACGGCATCGGCCATCTATGAGGAGACGCAGCGTCATTGGTATTGGGCAACCTATCGTTTGGCACAAGGGCAAGACACCTGGCGTATTTATGAAATCATTGATGAGGTGGCAAAGACACGGAGTATGTCTGCCGAAGAATTGCGCGGAAGACTATCAGAACTTGATACATCGCTTGGGTCTTTGACGAAAGGGCAAATTGTACAGAAAATGTCTCTTGAGGAACTATCCGCGTATAAAGCAAAGGTACTCGCAAATATCGCTTATACTACTATTTATATCGATTCGCTCGCTCTGCAAGCACCTGTAGAACTTGACCGGCATGATGGAATAGCTAACATAATGTTGCTCACGCAACAAATGGAGCATGCCCTTGTCTATTTGGAGCCATTAGTAAAGCAAGAAGAGCAACCGGAACGGCGTGCTAAGTTATTACGCTCTGTAGCCGCGGCGCAAAGCCAATTAGCAGGGCAGTGCCGCGAAGAGAAAGCGGATGCACGGGCAACGCACTTCCTGCATCTTGCCGAGACGACCCTAAAGGAGTCGCTGGCGCTTGTGGATGCCTTCGAGGCTCACATCTCGCTAGGTGAAGTTCTGATCCATGATGAACGTCTCGATGAGGCTGAGAAACACTTCTTGAAAGCGCAATTGCTGACCGATGACCCGCCAGAGGTAGCGCACATTGAGATGCATCTAGGAGAGATCGCTACAAAACGGCATCTCCATGAGGAAGCACTCCATCATTATCAGCGTGTGGCAGAACTACAGCCTGATGCAGTCGATTCCTGGGTTGATCTGGCTGAGGCTTACGTGAATCTTGATAATCTGGATAAGGCAGAAACCTGTTATAGGCACGCCATAGAACTAGACCCCGACGATAAAGACCTGCCCCTTAATCTCTGCCGTATGTACTATGAACATGATAATATGGAAAAAGCCGTTGTGGTGGCTAAGGACGTGCTAAGTAAGTATCCCGATAATGCCAATTTGCACTTCTTTCTGGCCACAATGTATATGCACATGGGCAAGTATGACCTGTCGGAACACTTCTTAAATGAGGCGGGACGCCTTGCCCCGAATGAGGATTTTCTTTCTATGGCACGTGAGATATTGTCTACCCTGCGTGCTGAAGCGGCAATAGGTGATAAGAAGTCCACCGGCAGTGTAGGCAAGTTCCATCAACCTGGACAGAAGAGAAGAAAGGACAGATGAGAGGGGCAGGGCGAGTGCAAGGCATCGCCCCTACAACGGCATGATGCCGCATATCCGGTGCGCTCATGAACAACCACTACATTATATCGAAAGTGCCTTCGTCTACGGCGTCAAATCCCTGCCGATCACTTTCCGGCCCGTCTAAATCGACATAGCTTATGTAGGGGCGTGATTCATCACGCCCTGATAATCTCTCTTGTTTGCCCGTTTTCCCTCTTGCTATTTTCATTCGCTTGTGTTACAACAGAGAAAAAGGCCAGCAATAAGGAGAAAAACGTATGATGAATGATACGGGCGAAGATAATACCTACGTGCTGAAAACTGAGAGTGTTGCGGAGATGACACGCCTTATTAATCAGAATATCTTGATGACACGTGCGATGGGCGGAATATTTCCTGAGCAAACCGATGAAGAGATAGCTCAGCTCAATGAGATTTTAGATGTAGCCTGTGGTCCTGGTGAATGGATACAGCAAGTTGCACTGACCTATCCTAATAAGCAAGTGTTTGGTGTAGATATCAGCAGAGTGATGATCGAGTATGCACGCGCTTTTGTAAAGATACGTCGCCTCTCTAATGTAGAGTTCCAGATCATGGATATTACCCAACCCCTTGACTTTCCAGACGCTTCTTTTGACCTGCTCAATGCCCGCCTACTTTTTGGTGTATTGCGTGCTGAGATGTGGCCGAAATTTCTCAGCGAATGTTATCGGTTGGTGCGCCCTGGCGGAATCATCCGTTTGACAGAAGCTGAGGAGGTGATCTCGAATAAGGCCAGTGTGGAAAAATTCTTCACTCTGGTGACACATGCCTTGCAGAAAGGTGGTTATGGCTTCTCCCCGACTGGGCAGCATTTTGGTATTACGCATATGCTTCGTCCTCTGCTCATACAAGCTGGTTTTCAGCATATCCAGGGGCGGCCTTTTTATACCGATCTATCTTACGGCATGGAGGCACACGCAGGCTACATTGATAATTTCAAGGTTCTCTTTGATATGATAAAACCTTTCTTCCAGAAAACAGGAGTCATTACCTCTCAAGAGCTAGATGCGCTCTATCAAGAGTTTCTTGTCGATGTCTATCAAGAGGACTACAGTACGATTGGCTTTGGCCTGACCGTGTGGGGCGTGAAACCATAACCTGAGAATCCTAGCTGGTTAATTGGTGTATAAGACGTTCCAACCATGCTCTAAACTCTGCTAGCGGCGTTGTTGTTGGTGTCATACCCGCATAGCGTTCTTTCTGATACGCTTGTGTCAACTCGCGTAGTTCGGAGATATTATCGCTCTGCGTAAGTTGTGCTTGTTCGCTTAATCTTTGCTCATACTCAATCGGCGTCTCTTGTGGCTGGCGTGCCAGTTGCGTATTGTTTTGCGCGACCGCTTGTAGCAGTGCGCGGTAGCGAGCGCGGGCAGATTGTGGGTCGAGATTGTCCATTTCGATACGCATATGCGGCTCCTGTCGTTGCTGGCGGCGGTCAGCCAACACGTCACGCAAGGATAAGCTTTCACGGACCTCATCTTCCTCGCTCTCTTGATGGCGTTTCGTCAAGATACTGCGCAAGATAGCGCGTATGACGATGATAAGTAGGATAACGGCGATAACAAGTAGTAGCCAGCGCAAAATAGTGAAAAGCAGTGAGGAGGCTGTTATATGCTGTATGTGTGGAGTCTGAGGTTTGATCGGCGCTGGATGCGGCAGAGGAGGGGGCGTAGAGATAGTGGAGATGCCAAGTAGGTGTGTGAAGAGTGATGCGAGTAAAAAGAATAGGTAGAGAATATAGTAAGCAATCAGACCGAAGAGATAAAAGATGGGTTGCATGATGGTTTGGAAGAGCGAGAAGGCGAAAGTTTCCAGTAGCAGTGAGAGCGAGACGACAAGTCCCCACAAACAAGCCAGGATGATAAACCAGTTGCGTGTTGAGTTGGATTGTGCCGAACCAGGGAGACGTGCATTTTCCTGATTGATGATGCTCAGGCGTGTGAACGAGAGCGCGATGAGGCCGCTGAAAAAGAAGATGGGGAGACCGGTAGCTAATGTTGTTAACATGATGCCGGGTAGTTGCATCAGGACGCTGAAAACCAACATACCCATGAGTGCGATCATGCCTATGCGAAAAGTTACCACCAACCGCTCATCACGATACTCGCGTGCGGTAAGGAAAATGCTGAGCCGCCAGAAAATTAGGATAAAGATGCTGACGACAATAAGATCAAGAGGGTCAAGCACAAAGGCCATGACGATGATAGCAAGACCGGGACCGGGCAGATGAAGAGCCTGCTTTTGTCGCTGGCTCCAATTTGCTGACGGCAAAGAGCGTGCTAGCATAGTCCACCAGTGCAGCCATAGTAGTAAGAGCGTGACAATGACGCTATTAAGTACCCACGGCGCGATTTGTGGTCCATCACCTGAGTCAATTGTCAGAACAAACGAGAGGAAAAGCATACCAATGGCGATGGGTTGCGTTTCCATCAAGCATGAGGCGATTGGTATTGCGGCAGCGTCAATCCAGTTGAAGGCTGCTCGTGCTGGTGCCGAAGGTACCTTCTGTGGCACTACCGACGGTGCTGGTGAGTTCATGCCATGTATCCTTTCCACCTGTATAGTGAACGGGTAAATCATACTGATCAAACAGGTCTTGTTGGTGCGCGTCGCCGGTCAGAATGAGTTGAATGGTGTTGCCGTGAGTGCGTAAATCAAGCAGACGCTCTAGCGTGTTTTCGGTCACAGAGCTGGCCGCGCTGACAAAAAGAATGATGGTACCTGCCGGAAACATGTTCTCTTCCGTATCGATGACATTATTGATGGCGGCATTGTAGTCTGGTGCGAGACGAGCCAGCGTGAGCAGTAATTGTTCATATTGTCCCGGCTCGGCTGAGAATGGGACACGCACGATCAGCGACGAAAGTTCTGTTGGTGTTGTTTGTCTATGCTGCTCAGCTTGGGCTAGTGGTGTTGGCTCTTGCTCATAGGGTGAGGAGAGCATGGCACAGTTAGCGAGCAAGCCAGTATTGTAGCCTTCTTCGAGTCCCCATACGGCCAGCGAGGCGGCGACGGCGATAGTCAATTCCTGGATATCCTTGTCGGCCCCTTGTGCCTCGGTCGCGTAGTTCCAGACATCGAGCAGTATCAGCAGGCGACGCAAACTGCTAGGTTCGTAGAGCTTGCTTTGCAGCATACCGCGATGGGCCGAGGCTTTCCAGTGAATACGGCGTGGGTCGTCACCCAGAATGTAGTCACGGGTACCGGCAATCAACATTGGGTCTTCGAGTAGATTATGCGGCGTGGCGCGTTCGCCGACAGGTAGCACTGCGGCAAGTCCTAGATTTTCTAGCGGGATGAGCAATGGATACACCAGCATAATGGCGTAGACTGGCATCTTGATCTCGTTCTCTAGCCAGCCAAACGGGTCGCTATTGCTGAGCCTGATGGGGCCGAAAAGGTGAAAACCGCGTGTACGGCAACGCATGATATAGCGCCTCGTGACACGTTGCAACGACCAGAGGAGCCACGTGCTATCCAAGATCGG
>JAJZEJ010000005.1 GCA_021828635.1 Chloroflexota bacterium | reverse complement strand
GGTTGAGATTTATGGCTTGCAAGTAGCGGAACAGATGGTGCCGCTTGCTCCTGTTGGGCCACAGGATGACCCGACCGCACCAATTGTGACGGGCTATACCAGCCGTCCGACCTGCTATAAAAGCACACGCCAGCATATGTCCTTCTTCGTCAATCGCCGCTGGGTCATGAGTCGCGTGCTGACCTCGGCGGTGGAGGGTGCCTATCACTCATTGTTGCTCACCGGTCGCCATCCTATCGCAGTCGTCAATATTGAGCTTGACCCGGCACTGATTGATGTCAATGTGCATCCAGCCAAGACCGAGATTCGTTTCCTGAAAGAGCGGCGCGTCTTTGCGGCAATTCTGCGTTCAGTACGGCAGGCGTTGCTCGAAGAGCCAGAGATGCCCCAGTGGCAACCGCAAGAAAATGACATGGCCGACGAAAATGGTGTAGGGACCGATGTATCGCGTCCAGGGGTGGAAGGGCCACGCGGGCGTGATACATTGGCAGGCGGACGCGATACATCGGTCCCTACAGAGGGTGATGCGTTTGTGAGTGCCGAGGATGATATGGATACGCTTTCTTATGATAATCCCTGGCTGACCGTGACCGAGGAAGAGACAGGCACGAAACCGCCGCTAACAGGGCGGCTCTGGCAAAGCCATGTGCGCCGTTCCGATACCGAACGTTCCGAACCATCCTCCACACGGCCCCCACAAACTACACCCACGAATGCCCCGTCAACGGATGCCGTGTCCATAAATGCCACATTCACAAACGTCGCGCCAACGGATGCCATGCCTACAGGTAATACGCCCACGGCTGGCAGATTACCACGGTTGCGTGTGGTTGGTCAGCTTGCGCAGAGCTATATTGTCACAGAGGGCGAGGATGGTCTGTATCTGGTCGATCAGCACGCGGCGCACGAGCGTATTTTGCTAGAGCGTATGGTAGCGGCGCTCAAAGCCCGCACGCCACTCTCGCAACACCTGCTGACACCGCTCTCGCTGGAACTCGCGCCGCAAGAGTTGGAGGCGATTGAGGAGTACCAGCCGCAGCTTGAGCAGATTGGCTTTCAGCTAGAAAGCGGCAGTGATGGCACAGTCGCTATTACAGCGGTACCTGATGTGCTGGCTAAACGTATGAACGCGCAATCGCTGCACGAACTGCTGTTAGAACTGACCGCAGCAGAGAGCCTGGGCCACACGGAGACCTGGGAGGAGCGTGCGCTGGCTAATGTGGCCTGCAAAGCCGCCATCAAAGCTAATTATTTCCTGACCGTTAGCGAGATGCGTGAAATGCTGGAGCAGCTGGAGCAGACGCAGGCACCCTATAGCTGCTGTCATGGTCGCCCAACAATGGTGCATTTCAGTTTAGCGGCTCTGCAACGCGAATTTGGGAGACGGTAATATGGCAGCAATGCTGGTCGAGGTTGTCACGCCTGCTGCCAACTGGCAGCGTGAGCAATCCTCGCTCACATATAGTGTTCCTGATGAACTACAGACCGCTTTACGTGTCGGTCAACTTGTTGCAGCACCCTACGGCGAGCGGCTCATCGAGTGCATTGTGTGGTCGATGCGGGACTCATCGCTTGATGGAGGAACATCCTCTGCGGGTGTCCAGCCATTTGTGATTCGTCCGTTGCACACCATACTCGACGCCGAACCGGCATTATTACCGCATCAGATGCGCCTGGCTGAATGGCTGGCCGAGTATTATGTGACGCCTCTGGCGCAGGTAGCCTTCATGATGTTGCCGCCAGGACTGACACAGCGTTCGCAGATGGTCTTGAAATTGGCAACAAGCAGCCTGGATGAGCAGGAAACGCAGGAGGCTTCGCTCCGCTTGCGAGCTATGGTTGGTCTGCTATTGGCGGATGGCAAGTTGGATGTGACGCGCCTCGAACAGATGCTTGGTGTGAAAAAAGCCAGAGCAGTGGTCAAGGAGGCGCTGGCAAGCGGGCTGATTACACGTGAGGCAGAGTTGCAGGCACCCCATACCAGAGCTTCTATCAAGCGCGTAGTGCGCCTGATTGCCGACGACAAGGCAATTACGCTATGGCGCGAACGTACAGAGATTGCTTTGCAGGAGCGTCGTGCCGCCGTAGGGACCGGTTCACCGCGCCCGTCGCGCTCAAGCGAATTAATGCCCATGTACGGGTACAACGGACGCGGTGAACCGGTCCCTACGATAAGGGGCAGACGTGGCATTGACCCCTGGAGCATTGGCTTGGCGGTGCAGGAACCACCGACGCAAGATAAGCTAATGCTCATCTTGCAGCATCAGTTGGCGACGATTGATCTTTTGCAACATGGCAGGCAGACTGTTGGCAACATGCAGACGGTTTACTGGACACCCAACATGCTCAAGCAGGCATGTGCGATAACGATTGCACAGCTACGTCAGCTGGAACGTGCGCAACTACTGGTAATTGAGGATGCAGAGGTGCGCCGCGACCCTCTGCGCGGACGTATGCTGGCTCCCAGTATGCCACTCAAGCTCACCCCTGACCAGCAACGCGCGGTAGAAACCATCCTGCTACCTGACCCACAACAGCCGATTTTATTGCATGGTGTGACGGGTAGCGGCAAAACCGAGGTCTATTTGCAAGCTCTGGCCGCGCTCATCGCGCAAGGTAAGCGCGGCATCATCCTGGTGCCAGAGATTGCCCTGACCACGCAGGCAGTGCAGCGCGTGGCGGGCCGCTTTCCTGGCCGCGTGGCGATTATTCATAGTGCGCTTAGCGATGGCGAACGCTATGACGAGTGGCGGCGCATTCGTTCAGGACAGGTTGACGTGGTGATCGGTTCGCGCTCGGCGCTTTTCGCTCCCGTGCCAAACCTGGGCATCATTATCGTAGATGAGGAACACGAGCCAGCCTATAAACAGGGAGAACGTAAGCCAACATACCACGCCCGTGCTGCTGCCGTTGTGCTAGGTCAACAACTCAGTATTCCAGTCGTGTTGGGGAGCGCCACACCCGCCATTGAAACGTATTATAGAGCGGAACAGGGTTTCTATCGGCTGGTCGAGTTGCCCGGACGCATCGGCGCGGTTTTGCCACCAGTCGAGATTGTTGATCTGCGCGATGAATTGCACGCAGGCAATACCAGCATCCTCAGTCGCCGCTTGCAGGAAGCGTTGGAGAATGTGCTAAGTCAGGGTCAGCAAGCGATTATATTTTTGAACCGACGCGGTACGGCCAGCAGCATTCTCTGCCGCGAGTGTGGCTATGTGGCGCTCTGCCAGCAATGCGACATTCCTCTGACCTATCATGCCACCGAGCGCATTCTGCTCTGTCACTATTGTGGCACCATCAATAAAATGTTATCACGCTGTCCCAATTGCTATAGTGAGGGCATCCGTTATTTTGGCCTGGGAACGGAAAAAGTACAGGAGACGCTACAACGCCAATTTCCCACGGCGCGTCTGTTACGATGGGACCGCGATACAACACGGGTGCGTCACGCCCACGAAGAACTCTTAGAGCGTTTCGCCAACCGCGAGGCTGATATTCTGATTGGCACACAAATGATTGCGAAGGGACTTGATCTCCCTGGTGTTACGCTGGTCGGCGTGGTCTCCGCCGATACTGCGCTCACTCTGCCAGATTATGCCATGCCGGAACGCGCTTTTACCTTGCTAACGCAGGTGGCAGGCCGTGCCGGGCGTGGTGAGCAGGCCGGGCGTGTGATTATGCAGACCTTCAATCCGCAGCATTTCTGTATTGAGACAGCGGCACAACATGATTATCATACCTTCTATAAAGTAGAGATCGAGACGCGCCTGCGCTACCGCTATCCTCCATTCCGTCAATTTGTGAAAATTTCGTATAGTCATGCACAGCGCCATAAAGCCCAGAGCGAGGCGCTGCTGATGGCCGAGGGGCTCACCGACTGGATTCGCCGCCTGCAATTGAGCGAGACTGAACTGATTGGCCCGGCTCCGGCGCTGATGGAACGTGTACGCAACAAATATCACTGGCAAATCCTTGTGCGTGGCCCCGATCTGCACCGTCTGTTGCGTGTTATGGATGCGGGTGATTGGGAAGTGGATATCGACCCTGTGAGTACACTCTAGCGATCAGTGATCGGGTAAGCTGTTGATAACACTAAAGATACCAGCCGGAAATTTGGAGATAGCATCTCTTCTCTGTCGTGCCATCTCTGTTCCACCAGCGTGCGAGTGAGACCCGTACTAATGTATTGGCTGGAACGCGGTCAATCATTGGTGCGAAGCCAACATACTTCACGTGAAGCAATATGCTGTTTGTTCTAATAACAAAATGAGCGGGATCGGCACCTTGTAGTAGAGAGACGTTGGGTAGCCAGAATCCAGTGCTTACCTTTGGACATGTGGCGTGTTCGGATATATATGCGCTCCGATCTTTGAATGTCAGCAAGCCATCAAAAAGTTGGTCTGGGCCACCACGCCAGGGCGTAATCCGTTTCAGTAAAGTCTCTTGCATATTTTTTACATGGCCCACAAAGCGTTGTTGTGTAATCATAACATCTTCTGTATGTGGTGGCTTGATCTGAGATGGTTTCAGTTCCATTTCCCATACTTGCCCAACGTCTAGTTGCGTGTCTTTGGGGTGATTTTGCCGCCCTGGCGGAATTAAACGCACACTTTTATTGCTTGCTGTTATTCCACCAATACAAGCACCGTCCTTCATATGCGTTTTAGCTACGATAAGCACCCTCTCCATACTATTTCCCCTCTAAAGCTGTGGATAGAAAATTGTATCTAAGGCTTGATATGTTCTATCTGAAAGCCTAAATCTTGTGAAAGCTTTTTGGCGGCGAGAGAGCGATGGCATGCCTCTGGTTCCCGCTCAACACAAAATAAACCGATTGTGTTAATGTTTGACCCAAGCTGTTGTAGCAAATGTTGCGAGTCAAAGTTTGCCAGGCAAGTATCCTCGTAAGCATGAACGAAACTCTCTCCCAGTGCAGTGCGGGTTCTCTTGGCAATCTGCAACTTTTCATCTTCCTGCTTTTGTGTCTCACGGATTGTTTGACTGGGAGCCAGTTCTTTCAAGTGAACATACTGGATGCCAAGCTCTTGCAGGCGACGCTGCAAGCTTGCGCTATTGACAAAGGCATAGGTTGAGCCGCGCATCCCTCTTCGCAACCGTATGTCGCAAAAGACATCTATCTGCGCATCGAGTAAGGCTTTGAAGAAGCTTTCCTGGTCGAATCCATAGACGCCGATAGTCACAATTCTGGTTTGCATTTAAGCACTCTCTTTTTTACTATATCTCTTGCTTGAAAACGCCATTTTATCGTTGGTGCTGGGATTGATCTCTTCAAAAAGGTTATACTGCGTAGGCTCGGTATCATGATGGATTCGTTGATTGACCTCTTCTTGCTCCAATAACATGCCTGTTTCGTCAATGTGCCTCACATCAATCTGCTGCTCAACTAGTGTATTGCCGATTAGTTTGCCACGATGGCATTCATTTGGTCTGATTTCCGTACACATGACAGCAACATGGAACTGCTTTTCCCAAGCAGTGCGTAGCCGATCAATGCCTTCTTGATAGAAGGGTTTTGCGCGTAGCATAGCATAATTCACGCGGCCATCGCTTTCATAGCAGGTAGTATCTTGTGGACGCCCGCCAAGTGTATCGCCCATGAATAGATAGTGAATGTGGTGTTGTTTGAGGCGAAGGGCCAGATCGTCTTTTGAAAAATTGCTATTATGGCGCGAATAGGGCTGAGAGCGCACATCAACGACGAAGGCAATCTCGTACCGCTTGAGCAGTTCAATGAATTGCTCAATGGAGCGGTTGCCGTAGCCAATTGTGTAGATAGGAACAGGCTTATCCATGCTTCTTTACCTCTTTCGTGTATTATACACAAAAACCATGCTCATTGCTTGAATTTTTATTCATCCTGACTTAGGCTTTTGTGAGTAGGAGCAGCTTCTCTTTTTTAGGGAGATCAACAAAAAGCTTTTTGCCTCGTCCATAATCACTAGAATACATTTTCTTCCTGAAAGCGGAATACTTTGTTCCTGTATAGCAACATTGTTCATACAATAGTCATTTTTCTGTATCGGATTTGTTTGAGCGGTGCGTACTACACGTGAAAGTTATGGGTGTATTCACCTCAGCTACGGAGAGAGACTACGGCGATAGCAGATGACTCCTGTGGTAATTTTTTTAAGGAGGGCTTCATGGTCCGCTTGCATTTACGATTGCGTAACCAGAACGTGATGGATTATTTGCGTCAGAAAAATAATTCCGCATCGAAACCAGCTCACACAGCAGCTGCTACGCGAGACGATATTGCTAACGTTTCGACAGTGCTATCCTTGCCTGCATTGGAGTATACACACGATAAGGGAAAGGTTTCCGTGTTAAAAGAGAAAATGTCACCATCAACACAATCAACGCCCACTACACTGACAACACAACCGACTTTACCAAAGGCGCGTTTCACCGGCCCACTCTCTCAACCGCAACCTTCGATGAAATTCCAGCCTCCCACGAGGTATCAGCAGGTTGTTTCACCTTCACAGGTCTCATTCCCGTCATCTCCTCCATCATCACCATCGTCATCGCAGCCATTGGCCCCACGTAGCCAGAAGACAGGGGTATTGCCTCCACTTGATCTGCCTAAGATGCCCAGAACATCCGCATATGTTCCGGCACAAGTACATACAACAGCACGTACTAATGTTACTGATACAAAAAGTAGCCATGAGTTGTTATTGAGTGCGCCATATATTTTACCTTTGGACGCGACGGAGACCAGTCGGCTGGACTTTCAGCATTATGCTCTGCGTCAGGCGCTAGGTGGTAACTATGCTGCGCCAATTAACAAGCCACAGAGCATTCTGGATGTAGGTACAGGTACGGCGCGTTGGGGTATTGAACTGGCAACCGTTTTTCCTAAAGCTAGCGTGATTGGGCTGGATGTGATGATTCCACATCTGCTAACCTATCCGCGTAATTTTGCGTTTGTGCATGGCAATGTGCTTGATGGCTTGCCCTTTGCCAACGCAACCTTCGATT
>JAJZEJ010000625.1 GCA_021828635.1 Chloroflexota bacterium | reverse complement strand
CGTCAGTTTCGCCGCCAATCCACAATTCACGGTCGAATCATTGCGCGAATTGCGTTTCTCACTTGCTGGTGCGCTGGTCGCTGGCTGGGGTCAATTGGGTCTCCATATCTGGGATGCCTATAATGGCGAGCCGCTCTGGAGCCACGCGCTCCGCGACCGTGCCGTCTCCGCTCCCTATTCTATTGATCTCGTGTTGCACGTTGCCGCCACTGGCGAACGCTCTGCCAGATTGGCCCTACCACATTTACCAGAAGAGATTCGTGCGCCGCGCTCCTGGGGTGTACGCGCCACCGATATCGTCAGCCATATACTCAGTACAGACCCAACACAATTCAATGGGCTACAACTGTGCCGCGAAGAGGAGATCGAGAAGCGACAATTCTGGGCCATTCGCCTACGCGCACTCTCGCAAGATGCCCATACCCTTGTCACCCTTTCTTGTGCCAATGTACCACACGAGAAAGAGCAGATGAGTATAGTACGCCGCTGGAACCTGACTCCTCCCCCACACGCTGGCAAAGGCAAGAATAAAGCAACCATCGCCTCGTCCACGCTCGTCGGACTCTGCGCCAACTGCACCCCTCCCTATGCGGTTACAAGTGATATCAGCGCCATTGCTTTCGTCTATAACGGCAATACCATCCGCATCTGCGATACCAACACGGGTACCTATACAGAAATCGCCAGTGGCACAATGGGCGGTAGCTCGCGGCTCGCACTCTCGCCCGATGCACAATGGGCGGCCGTTGCCCGTGAAGATAGCGAGGTCAACGAAGGTGTCATTGATCTCTGGTCCATCACAACGGGCCAAATCATTCAAAAATTCTATCATCCCTGGCAGATCAGCGCACTGCATTTTGCGGGTCAGCAATTGGCTGTGGCACTAACTGATGGTACCATTCAGCTATGGGAATAGGAGAAAGATACTGCCCATTTTCAGGCTTCGTTCGTTTAACTAGATGAGTTGAACTGCCTGTTAGTTCTTGATTCGTTCTTAATTTGTAAGGTTCTTCAAACGTCCATTATTATTTCCGTACTCATAGTCTAAACATGAGGTGTGAGAGGGAGAGCATCTATGCGCATTTCAGTGGTTGTTCCTGTGTATAATGAAGAGAAAACAGTCTCAAACGTTCTTCATCTACTTTCACAAGTAGCCCTTGATCTTGAAGTAATCGTGGTTGACGATGCTTCAACAGATCGTACCTGGGAAATTTTACAGCAATTGCAGCAACAAGAGCCATTCAATAGTTATCGCTACCTACGACATGAACATAATCAAGGCAAAGGAGCCGGTTTACGTAGTGGATTCCGTTTAGTCAGTGGCGACCTGGTAACAGTGCAAGACGCCGATATGGAATATGATCCACAAGACCTGCCTGCGCTAGTCCGTAAATGGGAAGAAACACGCCGCGCTGGTAATGAGCGTGTAGCTGTCTATGGCTACCGCGATCTCTCCTTCCAGAAATTCACTACCCGCTGGGGCAATCGTTTTCTGACTACTATCACCAATATCCTCTTTGGCAGTCATATTCACGATATGGAGACCTGCTACAAGTTGATGCCGGTCGAGATCGCACATGCTTTACCGATGGAGGGACGCCGCTTCGAGATTGAGCCAGAGATTACCGCGTGTATCCTTCAGTCGGGGTATAAAATTGTCGAGGTACCGATCAGCTACACACCGCGCAAAGAGAAGAAGCTGGCCCCCTGGAAGGATGGTTGGCCCGCGCTAGCCATGCTGTTGCGTCGCCGCTTCGGCAAACCCTTTCGCCTTGCCCCAATAGCTATGCAAGAGCAAGTAGTCGAAGTGCAAACTTCACGATAATTTTTAAGTTATAAGGAGCAACGCGATGCCCTCACGTATTCTTGTGACGCAAAAAGTGCCAGTCGCGGCATATCCTTTGCTAGAAGAGGTGGGTGAGGTAGAGGCCAATCAAGTAGAGGGACTCATATGGAGCTATGCCGAACTGCTACAGCGTGCGCCCGGCCATGACTATCTCTACTGCCTGCTTACCGATACCATCGATGAACACCTTTTAGCAGTTTGTGTCTCCGCAACGCCACCACTCAAGCTCGTTGCCAACATGGCCGTAGGTTACAACAATATTGATATCGAGGCGGCTACACGCCTGGGCATCGCCGTCACCAATACCCCAGGCGTCCTCTCAGAAACGACTGCCGACCTGGCTTTTGGTCTGCTCCTGGCAACAGCACGCCGCATTAGCGAGGCCGAACGGTACCTACGGGCAGGCAAGTTTAGCGGTTGGGGTCCATTACTGTTCTGCGGCGCAGAGGTTCACCATGCTACCCTCGGCCTGCTTGGTATCGGGCGCATTGGACGCGAGATGGCTAAACGCGCCAGAGGGTTCGATATGCATGTTCTCTATCATGCCCGTCATCGTCTTTCATTAGAAGACGAGGCACGTTATCAACTTACGTATGTTCCTCTCGATACTCTACTCCAACAGGCTGATTTTGTCAGCTTACATACCCCTTATACGCCGGAGACGCATCATCTTATAGGAGCGCGTGAGTTGCGTTTGATGCAACCAACAGCGATCTTAATTAATACGACACGTGGGCCGGTCGTTGACGAGCAGGCATTGGCGCAGGCACTACAAGCAGGTATTATCGCGGGCGCGGGTCTGGATGTCTTTGAGCATGAACCGGCTATCGAGCCTGCGCTACTCGGCATGGAGCAGGTCGTGCTAGTGCCGCATATCGGCAGTGCCTCGCTCAAGACACGCACGCTGATGGCGAGAACCGCCAGCGCCAATATTCGCGCACACGCTTTAAGGCAACGCCCGCCCAACATCTTAAACCCGCAGGTACTGCCCAGCTAAGCACACCTTGCTTAAATCGTGGTACAATGAAGACAAGATACAGAGGGTGCGTAAAAGTACCCTCTGCTCGCTTATCTGCGACCTGATGCTGTTTTGAAGCGTATAAATCGTAGAGATTAAGAATATATTCCCCCGCAAAATGCCCCTCGTAACGATTGACATTTTGCGCATATTTATCTATAGTTTTTATCAACATAGATGTGTCGTGTAGAGGAGCTAGACCTGATGATACGCGCTGGAACGCTGCTAGAGAAGGAAGATGGTTTACAGATCATTTTCCAGGGCAAAGAGCATCCCTACGTTCGCTGTGTCATCGCCGATACAGTTGACCAGGAGCGTCACTTCGAGTGCCGCGTCTTAGATGAAACAGATATTCCTATGGCCGTCGGAGAATCTATTACACTAGAAGTGATTAATGTTGTCACGGACCGGCAGAGCGGTATTGTCCGCTTCAACTGTCGCCTTCCCAAGACACAAGCATGACAGGGAGAATAATTATGAACTGTCCACGCTGCCAAAATGAACTGGCGGACTCGGCAACTTTCTGCCCTGCCTGTGGGTCTGCCATCCGCCCCTACGCATCACAAACACTCTCATATCTGCCCCCAGGCACACCAACCTGGCCGGCAAGCGTACCGCAGCGATCCACTACCTACAACACAATGGATACTTTATCACCTACGGTCGTCGTGCCACGTCCAGATTTGGCATCCAAACAGACCTCTGGACGCCCGCGCTCAAACTGGCTACTCGTCGCCGTCGTCATCATCCTGGTACCTCTTTTAGGTGCCGCCTTTACATTCGGTTCACTTCTTCTTAATGGACATAGCGGAACAACACAACCTTTGTCGCAGCAGGCAACCAGTAGTACATCAAATGGCACCACACCTTCTCAGCAACCATCAACCTCTGGCACATCAACCTCTGGTAATCAACTGCCTACACCCCAAAAATTTCAAGATTTGACGAGTGTTTCGTCGCTGATTGGGGTGACGATGAAATATCCCTCGAATTGGGTAGCTGCTCAGCCACAACAAACCCAATATGGCAACTCTGTGATACTCTCTCCACAGCAACAACAGCTTGGCATTGAGTTCGCTATCGGTCGCTACACCGCGCAGGTGACATCCAGCATTGCTAGCGCCGATGTGATGAACCAGCAAGTTTTGCAGGCATTAAGCAGCACCACAGGCGTCAATAACTTTCAGATCACGTCATCAACACCATCTAAACGGACCATCAGTGGGACATCCTGGGAAGAACAGGATGCCGCCTTTGATGACACCAACAACAGTAAGATCGATGTTCTAAGTATCTCCGTTGAACATAACAAGCTTTACTACAATATCGAGACCATCATCCCCGATACGTACTATAATGAGGCCATGCAGAAGTATATTCAACCGATGCTTGACTCAGTGAAGTTCGTATCCTGATAGAGGAGTATTACATGGCGATACCAACGCTGCCCTTTGGACATAGTGGTCATCAGAGGACACGCACCATTTTTGGGGCTGCATCTCTCGGTGCTGTAACGCAGGCCGAGGCAGATCAAACGCTAGAAGTTCTGCTTCAGTATGGCGTCAACCATATCGACGTAGCCGCCAGTTACGGCGAGGCCGAATTACGCATCGCACCCTGGTTCAAGCAGCACCGTTCAGATTTCTTTCTGGCTACCAAAACCGGCGCACGCAAGGCAAAGCCCGCCAAAGAAGAATTACACCGCTCGCTAGAGCGCATGGGCGTTGACTACGTAGACCTCTGGCAGTTGCATAATCTGGCTGACCCCATCGAGTGGGACATTGCATTAAGCCCCGGCGGCGTGCTGGAAGCTGCTATCGAGGCTAAACAGCAGGGTTTGATTCGCGGGATTGGCATCACAGGTCATGGCCTTCAGATCGCCGCCACGCATCGTCGCAGCTTGACCCGTTTCGATTTCGACTCGGTGTTACTGCCCTACAACTATGTCACGATGCAAAGTCCTTACTATGCTGAGAATTTTAATGCCCTGGTTGCCACCTGCCAGCAACACAACATTGCCGTGCAGACTATCAAATCCATCGCTTACCGTCCCTGGATGGACCGTACACATACCCACTCAACGTGGTATGCTCCCTTAGAAGATCAGCACGATATCGACCGCGCCGTTCACTGGGTGCTACAACGCCCTGGCATCTTCCTAAACACCGTTGGTGACATCCATCTCCTGCCAAAGGTACTGGATGCCGCCAGCCATTTCCAGGATGGTCCCTCCGATGATGAAATGAACGCGATGGTTCAACGACTGAACATGGAGCCACTGTTTGTCTAACATCCCCCTTGAAAGGTAGGGACACTGATTCACCGCGTCCGCCTTGCCCAAGCACCGGCATGCTTGATGCGGTGAATCGGTTCCTACCTTTATTGCTATTGCAATTGAGCTAGCATATACCATATCATATGAAAGTGTATCACAAAAACTCAGCCATGTGGACGCTATGGTAATCTAACGGACACGTTCTGGCGTAATACAGGTCAAGAAGACAGAATGGAGTACCGAGGAATGATCTGCACGGATTTTGAAGAGCTTTCCGGTGCGTATGTCCTGAATGCAATCACGCCAGAAGAACAGCAGGAAGCTGACGCCCACCTAGCAGAATGCTCACACTGCCGCAATCTTGTGCGCGAACTACGCACGGCTATTGATTATTTGCCATTGTCCGTGCCACAAGTAGTGCCTTCATCGGCCCTCAAGAAGCGCGTGCTTACTGCTATTCAAGACGATGCCGGACCAGTATCAATACAACAAATAGAGCATAGACGCGATCTTAGACGCAAACGCTCTTCCTGGCGCACCTGGAGTTCTCAACTCCTCGCCGTAGCGGCCATCTTGCTGCTGCTACTCTTAGGTGGTATGGGTGCCTGGAATATTTCATTGCAGCAACAGGTTAGCCACCTGTCCAGCAGCATAGCTAGCAGTGCGCCTGTTATCTATCACTTGCAGAGTACCGGTGCCGCCAAAACCCCCGGTATTAGTGGCGAACTAACCTATTACCCGCAGCAGCATATCACGGTTCTGGTGATGCACAATCTTCAGCAACCGACTGGCACGCATGTCTATCAGGGTTGGCTACTCAAAGGCAAACAGCCTACCAGTATCGGTCTGCTGAATATCGAGAATGGCGTAGCAACCCTGGACTACCCAGGCGACCTTAGCGGCTTTGACGCAGCAGCTATCAGCCTGGAACCTGGTCCCCAGGCAACGCCAAACACGCCTGCCGGTCCAGTTCTTGCTCTGGGTACCCTAAGACCGGCGTAGGGACCGATTGATCGCGTCAATGCCAGCACCTGGTGTCGTGTCGCATGCGCGGATCAACGCCCTTTGGAATCGCATCTGCCAACGTGAATCACACGAATACTAGACTGGACGCGATCAATCGGTCCCTACACCAACCTATTCCCAAAGTATTTCGTTAAACAGCATTATTGGTCCTAGCATGAGCAGGTTTATTTCTAGTGGTTTCAGAATAAAAGCCATAGCAAGGTGCGGTTTCGGCTTTACAGGTCTATTGCTGCTACAATTTGACATCCAACCGTTGCCCGCTGCTGCCGTTCCCTGATTACCTGCTGGCATACCCCCACCCCCACCAGAAAACTCTGATCCTTGTTGTTGATTGCCTTCCACGGTGGCTGCCGCCGTAATCGTCGCGGTAACACTCGCGGTCGGACTAACTCCTGGGGCTATAACTGTAGGGCTAACCACCACGGTTGGCGATGGCGTAACAGTTACGGTCGGCGTTGGCGTCGCAGTAGTAAGCGGCGCTGGGGTAAGTGTTGGTGTCGGCGGTGTGACCGTTGCCGTGGGCGATGACGCTGATGTCGGCGTCGGCGTCAATGGCACAACAGTCGGCGTCGGCGTTAGTTGTAACACCGGTGTTAATGTCGCTGGTAACGTTGGTATCGGCGTTGGCTCAGGTTGCGGCGCAGTAGTTGGCGTTGCAGATGGTTTCTGTGCTACAGTGGGCGTTGGTCGTACAGGACGTGTTACTGGTGAAGCTGTGGGTTCACTACCGCGACTTCCACCTTGCACATTTACACTGCCCGGTTGCGTGGGTACCCTATTCATCGTTGGTGTCGGTGATGGCAGACAATTTTGCAAGACAGTCGTTGTTGGTGTCACAG
>JAJZEJ010000495.1 GCA_021828635.1 Chloroflexota bacterium | reverse complement strand
GGGTCGAGCCGCTCTTGCAGACGGACAAAGTCGGAATGGCGCTTGTAGAGTGAAGCGATGGTGTCTGCGCCCACATGAAAGACCTTGCCCCAGTGCGGGCGTGCCTCGAACGGACTAAGGGCATTCTCGATCTGGGCGACCATCTGCTGAACCGCCGCTGGCTCACGCTTCCAGGTGAAGTGAAGGGCAACGGAGTCTTGCTCGTAGCTCGTACTCATCCATAAGCGGTCGGCGGCCACTCGGCGAATCTCGCTCACCAGCAAGATTGGTCGAATCTCGTCTGCCAGGGTGCGTATGGCTTCTATGGCCCCTATGGCATGCCGGCGCGGCAAGAGGTACTCCGACTGGATTTCCTGGCCGGCGCTGGGAGTGTAGCCCATGCGAAAATGCGGTAATCGCTCGGACCAGAGACCAAGTTGCCCCAACTGCGGCGTACACGGGAGTGGATCGAGTTCGAAGATTGGATGCCGATCAACCGTTGCGGCAACCGCGCCGAAGAGTTCTTCCCCAACCCGGTCGGGTTCATCCGCCCGACTCTTAACCCAGACCTGCTCATTGGTCTGACCCCAGCGAGTGAAGATACTGACGCTGTAGCCGCAGGAGGTGATCTCGTCAAAGTGGTCGTAGAGCGCCTTCCAGCTTAGTCCTTCAAAGACCTGCTGCTTCACTTCGTAGACCGGTTGCACATCCAGGGTGATGCGGGTAACAGCACCAAGTGCGCCCAGACCGACTACCAGACCATCGAAGTCGGGGTTGCCTCTGGACGCCTTGAGGATTTCTCCGCTAGATGTCACGATCTCCAAGCCCGCAACTGCGGTTGCGAGGTTGCCACAGGTGACGCCTGAGCCATGCGTCGCCGTGGACACGGCACCGGCGACGGAGATGTGGGGAAGCGAGGCGAGGTTGTGCAGAGCTACCCCCTCCTCGTGTAACGTTTTGACCAGATCACCATACTTCACTCCTCCACGCAGGGAGACCGTTTGGGCTTCGTGGTCAACAACCACGTCTGCGGGCAGATTCTCCAGCGATATGAGTTCCCTAGAGTCGGCGATGTCGTTGAACGAGTGCCGCGAACCCAATATATGCACGCTGGCAGCGTTGGCGACGATCTGCTGCACCTGTTCAATCGTCGTCGGTCGGTGCAGATTCTGGGCTTGGTACGTGTAGTTGCCCGCCCAGTTCCTTTCTGATGCATGCGTCTCAGTCATAGTCTTCCTCTTATATATGGAAAAGCTCTTTATTTCCTATTTGAGCTTGAGATGCTGATCAAAGAATGCGAGAATGCGTCGCCGAGCATCTTGAGCAGAAGGTTCGTGATAGCCAACACCCATGAGCGGTGCCAGAACCGCAAGCAAGATGCTGTGATGGTTGTTAAGGAATCCATGGCCGGCCCCATCATACTCGGCGATGTCGTGATCAATATTGAGTTTCTCAAGTATGCGTTCGAGGCGACCAGCGGCCCCAGGCAGCGTGCGATCCTTGCCGCCGAAACTGCCAACAATCGGACATGCACTTTGCAAAATAGTTTCAGCATCATCAGGAACACGGCCATAGTTCACGCTTGATGCTGAGAACCCGTGATTGGGAGCAAGAAGTAGCGCGAAACCGCCCCCCATACAAAAGCCGATCACGCCAATCTTGCCAGTACAGGTAGATTGCTCACTCAGCCATTGGCGCACGGCGTCGATATCTTCAAAGGCCGTGCCTCGGCGAGCCGCCAGATCACGAAAAGTCGCACGTAAGCAGGTGCTTTTCCGTCCCCAGGAATAGAGGTCGGGAGCAATAGTGACATAACCAGCGTTCGCCAACCAATCAACCTGATGGCGCAAGTCGTCACTCATGCCAAAAGCATCGTGTACCACGACCACGCCAGGCCACGGCCCCTCACCTGTCGGTAAGGCCAAATAACTGCGAAGCTGATGCATCGGCGTTGTTATCATGATATCTGTCATCTTACCCTCCGCATAAAAGTAGTCTGATTTAGAGTATATCATAACGATGGTTAAGTCCTATCGGGTACTCTCTGTTATTGATACTGTCGTGACTTCTGTGGCGTGGTCTCCTAATAGTATAGACTAGAGAACACTCTTCACCCACTCCTCGACCTCCGCTTGGAGCCGCTGATCTTTCCATTGATACCATGCTTGCAGCCATCGTTCGCCTTCACCCTGGAGCGTGTCCTTAAAACGACAAAACGCGCCTTTGCCTTTAAGCGCGATGAATAATTGTAGAGTGACTCAACCTGCCGATTCTTCAAATGGGCGTTCTCAGTTGCCAGCACAGGAAAAAGAAATAGGCCATTTGACACCTCTCCGATCAAGAATTTTCAGCATATACTATCCTCAACAAGAAGATGTACAACAAGGAGGTCTATGCTATGCGTGAACAGACAGCAGCACAAAAGTCTCAACGACAAAGAACAATAAGCCCCATCATCTTTATGATCGTAGGACTTATATTACTTGGAGTGAGCATCTTCATCCTTGCAGCTAGAAATATAGGAATCATAGGAGCCACTATCAGTAATACTCCAACAAACATTCTTATAGGAAACGCTCTCAGTTATACTCCTTCAAGTATACTTATTAGTGTGATGCTGTTTCTAATTGGACTCGTGAATACCATCAAGAAACCGTCATTACGTTGGTTAAAAATCACAGTGAGCATCCTCTGTGGTATTATCATCGGCATTGCACTACTCTGGGCTTTGATCGTGACCGCTATCTTGCTTTCATATTTTAAATGAATGCCTCTTTGATGTTGAACCTGCAGAAAACGCCTTCCTGCAATATTATGCATCCAGCCTACTGCAAAAATATGGGAATAATCACTCCTCAAGCCGCATCTAGAACCGCTTGAGGGTTGATTATTTTTGGGCTACCAGCCGTTTGGTAGCAAGACGTATCTCAAGTTTGTATTCATCTTGCGTGCAAGAGAAATCCCAGTGCCACGCCCGCCAGCGTCCCAAGTGTGACCACCACCAGAAATTCGAGGCCAGCACGTACTGGACCTTTTCGAGTGTAGCGGGCTTTGATTGCTCCCAGGCCCATAGCTGTTAGGGCGGTCAGTCCATACGCCCACCAGCGCATTTGTGGCAAGGAAAGCAGGACCGGAATCGTCGGAATGAGTCCACCAACGACAAAAGAGATACCCACCTGGAGTCCTTGCCACCAGGGCTTGATCTTCTTCTCATCCACCACACCAAGTTCGTCATGCACGAGCGCCTGATGCCATCGTTCTTCATCAGCAGTTAAATGTTCCACGATCCGATCAAGCAACGGCCCTCGAATACCTTTGCGTCGATAGATGGCCCTCAGTTCTGCTCGTTCTTCTTCTGGCTCGTGTTGAATCTCATAACGTTCTGTAGCAATGCGCTGTTCAAGCACCTCTTGCTCTGTGCGAGCCGACAGATACCCGCCAAGTGCCATTGACACGCCACCCGCCATCACTTCACCGAGTATAATAAGGAGTAAGTTGGACGAAGCGGCTCCACTCACGGCCATGAGAAACACAAGCGTCGTCACCAGACCATCATTGAGTCCAAAAACGATCTCACGGAGCCAATCACCCTCATGAGGATGTTGTTCACGAATCTGTTCCATCACACTCCTGTTCATTGCGGTTCGGCCAGGGTCTGTTACCGCTAGATCATCTCTTCCATAAGCAATTCGCTCATGCCACTATCAGTACGTATTCTACTACTTCAGATGCTTTAAGACAATGTTCAGCTTATCCATCGTCTCTTTCCGCACAGTCGTCAGCACATAACTACTCCCCCACATCTACCGCAAAGGCCAGCCGCCACGCTCCTCTATCGCCTTGTCAATACGTTCCATGAAGGCGATATCCATGTCATTGATTCTGTGACATTAAAAATTTGTCTAAAAAACTAATGTTAGAGATGTAATATTACCTCATCCCATCTATTCATCCGTCTCATAACACAAGACTGATGTACAGAAATTCATAGATGGGGAGAAGGCCGTTTATGTTCAGTGAAGAATCTATTTCTTCCACGTTCCCGTTATCAGCCACAGAGAGAACCGTTTTCATCGTCGATCATGATCCTGCACATCGGGAGATGCTATACTATCTCATCACCTCCTATACACCCTATCACGCACTTCTTTTTGATGGCCCGGAACAGGCACTTGAGCAACTTGCTCTTATTCAGCAATACGCTCCTATTCTCTTTCTCTTCAGTGACCATTACCCCTACCATCTGACTACAGCGTTGTATGAGCAACTTCATACCTTGTCAGAATTTGAAGCTGTGTGTACGCTCGTACTCACGACAGATATACATTTCGATCTGTCAGAGATCACAGAAAAGCCTCATCTGCATATCCTTTCTCAACCCTATGAGGTAGATACCCTCCTCCAAACCATCCTTACCTGCATCACCCACACGCGAAATAATGAAATCGTGGAGACATGAGCAGGGTGCATTGTCACAGTTCTTTTCATTGTAACGTACTATCAGAGAGGAAGGTGCTACAAGTGTGGTCGCTTCCTCTCGCTTGATAAAGGTAGTAAGCAATGATACGGAAAAGGGTAAGACAATGCTGAAAGCACCTCATCTAAAGAGACAGGAACACTTTGTCGAGCAATCTGTTCCATTACAGTCGTCTACAGATACCAACTTTGATGCTTATGAGCTAACAGACAATGATCTTACGAAGGTTGTTGGTGGCACAAATCCACATGGTGACTATCATCACGGCGGTGGCTATCACGGCGGTGGCTATCATGACGGTGGTTATCATGATGGTGGTTATCATGATGGCGGTTATCATGACGGTGGTTATCATGACGGCGGCTACCACCATCATGGTGGCTATCACCACCACGGCTACTACCACCACGGCTACTATCACCATTAGCCAACTTAGCGGGAAAAACATTTCTTGTAAAGCATTTTGCACGACCCAGGTTCATACGATTACCCTCGTAGAACCTGGGTGTTATTTACTTAAAATTTGAGAAGCGATATTTTGCTCTTGCGTGCTGGCTACCGGCAATTGCGGCCAAGTTCGATGAGCCAGCGCATTAGCAGCTAGCAAAACGCCAAAACGATGCAGCAGATAGACATGCTCGACTGATGCGGGTGTGCCGCCCAATAACTGCGATGGCACACTGATTGTACCATCGGCAACACAGCCAGTGGCTGAGTCGCTGTCAGAGAGGAAGTTCCAGAAGAGGTCTGTATGGCCTGCCTCGTCTAGCACGGGATTAGTAAAGACATCACTCTCCGCCGCAATACAGGCCGGATCATCAAACGTACTCTCGCCCGTCGGATGAAACGTCACTTGCCAATGACCATGCCATACAATATGCAGTGTAATAAACTGAAACTGGCCCTGTGCTATCAGTGTATCCGGTTGATGCTGCGCGATGATCTGCCCATTCAGCGTTTTATAACTCCATTCGGGACGAATGATAGCAGCAACATCCCACCCACTCGTCGCGCCAGGCCAGAACAGCGTACAGAAGAGACGACAATCTTGCCCGCCAATTGCACAGGAGAACGGTTGCGTCGAGAGAGAGACACCATCACAAATAGCAGGCTGGCCTGTTGTTGTCTCTAACTCAAAACTTAGAGTGGCAAGCAGAGGTTGCCGTGCCACCTGCATAGAGGGTTGTTGCGCTTGTGTCACTACAACAACATAGCGTTCTCCAGTCTGCACAGTCTCTGTCTTCTGAAAAGTAGTAAGCAGATTTTGCGCATCCTGCAGCAAAGTGGCACGTGATGACATGGGTAGATCAGCCAGGGAGACGGGCAAGCTAACGAGCCATGCCTGATCGGTAAACTGATTCTGGCGCGATTGCGCCACCTGACAGGTAGAACCCTTCGATGGCAGAGGAACAACTAAAACACAACGTACTGAATTGAACGGTTCAGCCTGCCATTGGAGCGTATGCACGCCACGAGCAAGTTGTAATGGGGGTATCTGCCCAGGAATCACAAGACTGGCAACGGGAATTGGTGATAACACATGCCCATCAACCAGCACACGCCCCCACTTAGGCAATACTTGCAGATAAACGAGAGATGCACCGGATTTGGGTACCATCAGCGGCGCTGGATGGGCCGTTTTCGACGATGCAGGGAAAAGCGCCGTCACTAGCAGAGCGCGTACAGGAGCTATGCTGGCTAGAAATACAATAGTCGCCAGCACAACAGTACTCGCTGTAATGAGCAAGCGATGGCGGCGCTGCTGTGGTGAAAGGTGAGTATGCAGTGAGATACGGGTAGCTTTGCTTTCGGTCAATGTAGCCTGTCGAGATGGCGATGGCTCTGCTGGCAGATCGCTGAATTCGATCTCATCGTCTCTCGGCTCTCTATCGTCGGATGGAAAATGCTTCATGGTTCTCGGTTCGTCGCTAGTGTTCACGAATGATTCATCAGGGCATCAGAGCCTTTATATTGTAATCATAACACCTCTACTCAGGATACATCCAACTACAACGATGAAGCCTGCTGGTTCGCTAGCAGATCAGCAGGCTTCATCGGGAATTACCTTTTATTACTAAATGAAATCGTTACCCGTGGGAGATGTAATTTATCACACCCGCAAACCCCATCGATGCGCTTATAGGGCGTGATAGCGAGCAGGGCGTGATGAATCACGCCCCTACGAGTCCCATGTAATGTCACTCACGAATGGGAGGGGCTGCGCGGTGACTTGACTATTATTAAGAGTTGAGGAAAATTCTTGCCAACCCTGCTGTGGCGTATTATCAGTCGTTGGATCACAAGTACGCCCACTCGAATGGCAAGCTCCATATTGAGTAAGGAGACCGAGAATTGGCAAAGCGTCTGGGCCGGCCACTATATGCGCTAGGTAGCTCAAGCTCTGCCACTCTTGCGCCTGAGCGCCAGCGGTATTATAGATTTCGGGAAATGCTATACCATCACCATTGCCGGAAGCGACCATTAGCACATCAGACTGCATCCAGTTATGCGAACAAGGTTGATTGGTGGGCGCATCATTGGTAGGACAGC
>JAJZEJ010000396.1 GCA_021828635.1 Chloroflexota bacterium | reverse complement strand
TGCTACTTCCTCAACCTGTGTGAAACAGGTACGGAGGACAGGCTCGTATTTTAGAAAGCGATTGGCGACCAGATAGAAGCGGCCATGTGGCGCGAGAACCTGGGCAGCTTGGCGGATAAATTGCTCCGCCGTGTGTGTACTTTGTAGGCCACCATGATGAAAAGGCGGGTTCGTGACGACCAGCGTGTAGTGTGCTTCTGGCAATGCTTTGGTGCCATCACTTGGCAACACACGAATATTATCCAGGCCACTGGCTGTAATAGCCTGTTGTGCTGCCGCAACCGCCGCCAAGCTGGCATCAACCATCGTTACATGACCTTTTCTGGCCTGATGGGCAATGTGCAGGCCGAGATGTCCGGCTCCGCAGCCCAGGTCCAGCGCCTCGTCGGTCACGCGCACTTCTAGCGCATCTTGTAGCAGGCGTGTCCCCTCGTCCAATTTGTGCGCGGCAAAGATGGGCAATGGAGATATACTAGCGGCAATCTGCTCAGGTGGAAGCAATGTATGTTGTATTGAACAGAGAACACGCTGTCCCTTGCTGATCTCCAGTGTCTCGACATTGCCGAACAGCGTTTGCATATGCTTTGCCATCGTCAGAATGCCGCGCTCTTTGGCTCCGACCACGTAGAGCCGTCCCTGGGGACGAAGCGCGTAGGCCGCGAGATGCAGACCGTAGAGCATCCAGCCATTGCCAGGTTGATAGAGCAGATTCATGGCCGCGATATCAGTATTGGCTGCTGGATGGTGTAAGATATAATCATGAAACGGCACGTGGCGCACACGCGGAGGTGGCGCGGCAGAGCTACGGTGACTCTCCTGTGCCAATCGCTCGCTAGTGACAATGTTATCCTCCGCCAGCGTCAATGTACCAGCGTGTAGCTGTTGGAGCGCGTGCGCGGCCAATGCATCTGCCGCAGAGTTGAGCAGCAAGAGTGTGTCACCTGTCTTGAACTGGACAGTAGCGACGAGTAGCTGAGATTGGAGCATACCTATGGCCCTCTATGTTGATAGTGCATATCTTCATTCTATCATAGAAGTCGCCCAGGCGGTGCCACTGGCTGGTGTGACGATGAATCCGAGTATTATGTTGGCTGCACGCGAGCAAGGGCAGAAACTGGACCCACCATCGCTCCTTCGTGAACTGCTAGCAAAGTTTGATGGCACTATTTTTATTCAACCCGGTGCCATCAGTGAGCAAGAGATGTTGCAAGAGGCATTGAGCTATCTTCAGACTGATTCCCAGCGCGTTATCCCAAAAATTCCTATGACGCAGAGCGGCTTGAAGGTTGCTATGCAACTCAAGCGCCAGGGGCAGCGCGTGGCCTTTACCGCCGTGACCTCGATTGCCCAGACCTATTGCGCCGCGCAAGCCGGAGCCGATTTCGTTATTCCGTACTTCAATCGCCTGGAACGTTCGGGCATTAATGCCAGCGAGCGCATTACCCAGATGGTCAAAGTGTTGACTCAGCAGCATGCCTATAACACTATGCTGAATATGCCAGCGACGCGCCTGCTGGTAGCCAGTCTCAAAACTCCGGCGGAGGTCTCTTGTGCCTTGCAAGCGGGTGCGCACGACTTGACGATCACGCCCAATATACTGTTGGAGATGGTACGCGACTCTCTCAGCGAGCAGGCCGTTGACAAGTTTGCGCAAGATTGGCAGAAGATGAAAAAACTGTAATCATGTTTTGGTAATTTGTCTCTTGTTGGCGTGAACATTTTTTCATCAAGCCTGGATGGGCATTCAGAGCTTCGTCATGACTGCATGCTATAGTATAAACAGCAGAGAGGACGGGAACGCCGCAACGGTGTAAGGGGCAAAACATTCAGCTTGGAGGATATGTTGTAGAAGAGTGAGGTTGTAAAGGCTGGATGGTATGTAGTAAGGGATGAAGCGGTTGTTCCGGGATGGGGTAGGTGGTAGAGAAAGATTGACTCGCTGCATACGCTCAAAAAGGGGAAATGTGGAAGTGGAGAAGTGGAGAAGTGGGGAAATATGAGCGTGGGTGGAAATGTGGTAAGGTGGAAGTGAACAACATATTTGCTGGGGGGTTAGGGGATGGAAGGGGAAATTATTCAAGGGCGACCGCATTATACGGTCGCCCTTTTTTCGTGTGATCTCCAAACCTAACACCCACATCTATGCTTATGGGTGTGTTGTTTCTTTCTGGTCTTCTTCGTTTGGGATAGGTATGGGAGGAGCGGGTGGTTCACGGCGTGAAGAGAAGAGGAGATGCAGTTTCAAGACGCGCTCGCGTTTGCGTTCATCGGCCAGATTACGTGAGCGTGCTTGCAACACCTCGTTGAGTGAGACCATGCCGAGCAGTTTCTGCTCGTCGTGTCGATCAACCACGGGTAAGCGTGTATAGGCGCTTTCCGCCATGCGATAAATCGCGGCCCTAAGCGGCTCATCGGGATATGCCACGACAGGTTTTGTGATGATAGAGGCTATGGAGAATTGCTTCTCATCGCTGCCTGCAAGTTGAATCTTCTCTAACAATGTCCTTAGTTCATTACGTGTCACCACACCAACCATCTTGCCATCCTCGGCTAGCACCGGGAAGAGGCGTTGAATACGCGGCGCGTGATTCGTTTCCAACAGAGGTTTGACATCTTGCAACGTGGCCGACGCAGATAACGCCACGACATTAGTGCGCATCACCTCGCGTACAAACAATACCTCTAACGGGTCAGTCGCGTACTCTGCGCTAATATGATAGCCACGTCGTGCCACTTTCTCTGTTAGAATCGAGCGGCGCAGCACCAGCACCATGAAGCAGTAAGAAACCATGACTGCGACCAATAGAGGCAAGGCTGAATTGAAATCATGCGTCAGTTCTAGCGTGAAGATGATTGCGGTCAGTGGCGCACGCATTGCCCCACCTAACACTGCCGCCATACAGATCATCGCCCAGAAGCCCGCACCCTCAAAAGGTAGAATATGACCGAGCAGTCCACCTAATGCACCGCCGATGAGTAGCAACGGTGCGAGGATGCCGCCCGATGTGCCAGAGCCAAGCGAAACTGACCAGATCACCGCCTTAACGATGAGGATACCAAACAATAAACTAACTGCCGCGTTGCCCTGCAAAAGCTGGTCGATGACAGTGTAGCCAACACCCAGCGCCTGCGGAAAGAAGTAGCCACCAATACCAACCACGATAGCCCCCAACGCAGGCCACCACATCCAATGAATAGGCAGCTTGCGATATCCATCTTCGATAGCATAGACAGCTATCGACAACACCGCCGCCACGCCAGCTCCCAACAGACCAACCAGCACGCAGCTAAGCAGACCAATCGGACCAATAAAGGCTACGTGTGGTGGTACAGGAAAGAGCGGTCCAGGCCCGATAATATACCAACGCATCAGCGCCGCCGTGGCGCTCGCCAACGCCACCGGAATTAAGCTGCGTGGTTTCCACTCGAAAAGCAACACCTCTACGCCGAGCAATACCGCCGCAATTGGCGAGAAGAAGGTTGCCGACATGCCAGCCGCCGCACCCGCCACTAACATTGTCTTGCGTTCGGCATTCGAGAAGTGGAAGAATTGCGCGACCAGCGAACCAAGCGAGCCGCCAGTAACAATGATTGGTCCTTCAGCACCGAATGGACCACCAGAACCGATAGAGATAGCAGATGAAAGCGGCTTGAGCCATGTCACCTTTGGCTCGACTTTGCTGCCATTGATGAGAATGACTTCCATCGCCTCCGGTATACCATGCCCACGAATGCGCTCCGAGCCGTAACGCGCCATAAAGCCAACGATCAGTGCGCCAAAAACCGGCACGAGAATCACCAACAATCCGAGGTGATTCCCCACCGGTGAGCGTAACGTAAAATTCCATTGTTGAAAAAAGAGCAGATTAGTAAAAAATCCGATCAGACGCAAGAGAATTAATGCGATAATAGATGCTAATATACCCACGACAATCGCTATGAGCGAGATCACCAGCACACGCGGTGTCGTTGTAAAATCGCCGAGTTCGCTCTGTTCTTCATCGCCACTCAATGCCTGACCAATTCTTTGCCACACGGTCGTAGCCAAGATGGTACCTCCTTTTCGCTGTGTAAACCCTACACATCATTATATCGTATGACGATATAAAATGAAAAGGAGAAGATGGCAGTATAAAGGTTAGAGCCAGATGCGCCAGTGGTCGTCGCTGCGGGCGGAGTCGTCGCGCAGGTCGGCATGGTTGGGCCAGAGGATGGCCTCTGCGTCCAAGCTTTTATAAGCAATAGCAATTGCGCCAAACCATGTATTCTCGGCGGTGAGCGCGTCCAGTTCCGCCCTGGAGAAGAAGCGGGCATCATCGACCTCACCTGAATCGGGACGTAGCTCGCTGACGGGTGAGAGCAGTTTGCCGCGAAACATAAAGAAGTAGTTTTGCTCGCCATCGTCCATCACCCACAGGCGCACGCCTAACAGACCCTCAATCTCAACGCAAAGGTTCGTCTCCTCGAAGGTTTCACGGGCCGCCGCCTGATCTGGTGTCTCGCCCAGCTTCACCCGTCCGGCGGGTAACAGGTAGCGGCCCTTTGTCACGCCGTACTTATTGCGCACGAGCAGCACGCGCTGTTCATGTACCACGACTGCGCCTGCACCAATGCTGAGCGGGCGTTTTGGTTGCAAAGGCTGCAATCTTTGTTCGTCTTGTGTCATGCGATGACTGCTTTACGGGCCAAGCCTTCCTGAATTTCAGGGTCTTCATCATAAAGGCTATTGTAGGTGTACAATTGGTCAATCACGGTTTGTTTCTCCTCTGCTGAAAGCATGGTTGTACGCATTAAGTATACCAGATCGGGGCGCAATATTTCGCGCTTGAGTTCGACATTTTTCTCGCTAATCACTTCGGCTCCTGGCAACAATTGCGGAATGATCTCGTTAGCGTGATCTTCCATCAACGATTTGAGGGCGCGATCATAGGGTTGCTGTTCACGTTGTGACACACTTGCTATCCTCGTCTTTCATAGCAGTAGCATTTTGCAATGCTCTACTATTGAAATACCGCGACTCTCGCCAAAAGCGGAAAGCAATAGCCGAAATTCTTACCATTTCACGGCGTGACGCGATGCACATCTCTGGGAAAGAGCGTGGCAAGCTTGATGTTGGGCAGGCCCGTCAGTTGCATTACCAGACGCTCTAGACCAATAGCGAAACCACCCTCCGGTGGCATGCCGTATTTGAACGCCTCAAGGTAGTACTCGAACGGCTCGATGGGTAGCTGAGCGCGGGCGAGAGCCGTGAGATAGTCCTCGTAGAGATGCAGGCGCTGCCCACCTGTGACCAGTTCCGTGCCTCTAAAGAGCAGGTCAAAGGAGTTGGAGTACGCAGGACGTTGCGGGTCGGCGTAGGTGTAGAAGGGACGTTTGCGCATCGGATAGCCGGTGACGAACAGGAAGTCGCTCCCAAATTCGCGCATTGCCCACTCGCCTAACCAGCGTTCGTCCTGCGGTGACAGGTCCGGTTCGCCGCGTACATCGACACTGTGCAGCTTGAGGATGAGTTCTTGTGCCTCAGCAAAATGGATGTGTGGTATCTGTGACGGCACCTCTGGTATCTGCACACCCAGCAATGCTACCTCGGCCTGACACTGTTCGCGCACCGCCGCTAGCATAGCCGCAATGGTGTCGCGCAAGACGGCCATAACCGTGAAATGGTCCTTGATGAAGCCCATCTCGGCGTCCAGGCTGACATATTCATTGACATGGCGTGTGGTATCGTGCGGCTCGGCGCGAAAGACGGGAGCAACCTCGAAGACGCGCTCAAAAACGCCAACCATGATCTGCTTGTAGAATTGTGGACTCTGCGCCAGATAAGCCGGGCGTCCAAAGTAGTTCAGCTGGAAGACGTTGGCTCCGCTCTCGGTGGCGGCGGCCACAATCTTGGGTGTCTGTATCTCCGTAAAGCCCTCTGCGCTGAGCGAGGCGCGAAAACCCTGCATAATTGCGGAACCGAGCCGCAAAACAGCCCGTCGCGCCGGATGGCGGTTCGTCACTGCCGCATGATCTAGCAATGTGCTTAGCTGTGCAGTAAGCTTGCGCTTACTGATCGACACCGGCGTTGGCTCATGCACAGGCGTAATCACCTCAATCTGCAATTGATGCAGTTCCACGCCGCCGGGAGCCTGCGCCTCGCTGACTACCAGCCCTTCAAGCGCAATGACGCTCTCTACATTCAGGCTCGCTTCGCTAATCGCACTCACTTCCTGTGCTATTTCGGCAACCGCCTGTATGGTTCCCCAGCCATCACGAACTACTAGAAAAGTGATGCCGCCAAGCTGGCGTAAAGAGTGTAGCCAGCCCTCCACGCGCACACGCTCACCCATGTGCTGTTGTACCTCTGTTGTCCGTATCCGTTCCATTGAAAAAAACCTCCTCAAAGGCAACAAAAAAACCCTCATCCTCAACTGGAGGACGAGGGCAACATTTGCCTGTCGTGGTACCACCACCATGCGTTCCTTGCGGAACCTCAGCCGATTTAATCCCTGCTCAAACAAGGGAAAACCGTCGCACGCTAACGGGTGCATTCCGAAAACCGACTACACGCGCCTTCATCGTTTCACGACTACAGGTGCTTCACCGGGTGGCTCAAAGGTGTCATCAAACAGGGCTACAGGCGATGCTTCCAGCATGCACATCGCTCTCTACACAGCAGCATTCCCATTTCATCTGTCCCTCTCACAGCCTTCATTATCTTTCTTTATCATGACTATAGCACGTGGGTTTGTCATTTGTCAAGCTAGTTACAGGGTAGGTCATGGTTTGTGAGTCTCATCCTGGCTATTGTTTCCTCTGAACGAGATCGGCGACGATGTTGCGCACCTCGACGATATTGGCCTTTGTGTCAGCTAGCTCGCCATAGACATGCTCAAACCGTTGGTTCACCGACTCAAAGCCGACTTGTACAGTTTGAGCCAGGGTACTGACCTGTTTGGTCAGCTCGACGATATTGGCTTTTGTGTCAGCTAGCTCGCCATAGACATGCTCAAACCGTTGGTTCACCG
>JAJZEJ010000514.1 GCA_021828635.1 Chloroflexota bacterium | reverse complement strand
TATACACAATGAGTTTTTAGAAGATGTTGAACGTTGGAGCCAGGTCGTGGCGCTATGGGCTGGATTGCATACAAAACCCCTCGAATTGGTGGAACAATTTGTCACGGTAGGACGCTATCAACCAGCGTTAGCCTTACAGGCACTTGTTTATAGTCTGTTATGTGTTGGTGTTCTATGGATGCCATTACAGTCTGAAAATCTGCCATCACGTTTCAACGAGGCATTAGGTATCGTTGTGCATAACAAGATTGCTCGTGAGGAGATGGCACGTCTTTTTACACGCTGTGCTGAAGAGGGTAGCCAGGAGATGTATCGTGCGCTTATCCCTCTGGTGATGATTGAAGGTAGTGAGGAATTTTTACTGCTGCTTGATAAAGAGATCGTGTCTGACCAGCTTTTTACCCAATTGATAGAGGTTGCTGATGAAGCGACACAAGAGGAGATGGTGCGGCGCATCACGAAGATACTGGGACGTTTAGGCAACGATGTGATCGACCGTGCCGCACAATTGAGCCAGCCATTAACAGGTTCGGTAACACATAGTCCACGCCTGCGGGCTGCTGCCATTAATATCCTGGGTGGCACGGCAAGCTATAAAGCTGTCGAACCACTGATTGCACGCCTGGGCGACAACGATGCTGCGTTGGTCAGGCGTGCCGCTAATAGCTTGGTACATTTAGGGCCAGAACTGGTATTAGCACGGGTTGTGCAGATACTGGAAAATCGTTCCCAGGGTACCGCGACGCAAATTGTTCATCAGGCCGCATTGGCAATTCTGGAGTATTTTCTGGATGAACAGGATATTAGACATCAGGTGTCAGCTACACAGTATCAGCATATCATTGATGCTCTGATGCCGGTACTGTCATCACACTATCAGGCTGAATCAATGGTGCAGCAGCAAGCGCGTAAGATATTAGTGAAGCAGGGCCGCCTTGCCGCGCAAGAATATGTGCTAGATATACGCGATAATCGTGCGCAGAAGGTAGTTGAGACACTTGTACAATCGTTATCCTCACCCAATGAAATGGCAGCCAACAATGCTATTCTTGCCTTGCAAGAGGTTGGCGAGGTCGCAACATTACAGGTGCTTGACCTGCTTGCTCAGGGGACAGACCAGGTACGCTTGCGTGTCATAGAAATTTTGCGCGTATCGCGTGATCTGCGGGCTATGCCATACTTGGTGCGCCTACTTGACGATCCCTCGCTCTCTGTACGACAATCGACTGCCCGTGTACTCTATCTGTATGCGCCGGAAAGCATTCCTGGTCTGATTGATCTTGTATTGACCTATGCCAGTGAGGCAACCGCCGAACAAGCTGCTACTGTGCTGACTGAAATTGGGCCAGAGGTTGTCGAACCTATTACGAACGTGCTGTTCCACGTCATAGCAGGACGAACGCGCCTGTTAGTGCATATCCTGGAGCAATTGCATGAATCTTCTTCACTACCTCCGTTGCTGGCACTTTTGCAAATGCCGCAGCCAGAACCACTGCTCACCATCGCTATTATTCGCGCTTTAGGGCAATTCTCCGATCAGCGTGTCATTTTTCCTTTGTTAACGCTGTTCCATGATACACGTCCATTGATCTATGAAGAGGCTATAAATACACTGAGTATGCTGGGACCAGTAGCTATCGATGGTCTATTAGATGCGCTTGACATACCGGAAGAATCGCCAATGACACAGCGTGTGAAACGTGCTATTCTCGGCATGGCACCTTTCCCCGCTGAGCAACTGGTCGAGGCGTTGAACTATGCCAGTGATATACAGGCTGAGCGCATCGTCGATATGATGGCACGGCAGGGTATTGACGCAGCGGCGGTCGCGGTCAAATATATGTTGCATCCTGATGAACGTGTGCGCGGTTATCTGTACCAGATGTTAGAGGCCATGTCCGGTTCCTTCGTAGTACCCGCGCTCTTAGAGTTGCTGAACCAGCCATTCGAGATACAACGTGCCGCCGCCCACTTCTTACTCAACTATCCTGATGCGGCGATCTCGCCATTGGTGGAATTACTAGGTGATGAAGAGCGTGGCGCGGTGGCTGCAGAAATTTTGCCACAGTTTGGTTTAGATATTTTGCGCTCTTTACTTTCAGGATTGGACGATCAGCGTAGTACGGCCCGTGAACGCGCTCGTGCTATCATGGTTCGGTTGGTGCGCCAGACGAAGCAGCCACAGTATGTTTTACGGGAAATAGTGCAGTTATTCAATCCGTCACCGCCGATACGAGCTTATGAGACATTGCTGGATGTATTGACTACTGACTTAGCAGCTGAAAGCCTTCCGGCTCTGCTGGAAGGCTTGGAGGATGCCCATCTGTTTGAAGATGCTGCCGAGGCGCTGATACGTCTGGCGCAGCGCGGTGCCTATCAGCAGGAAGTGCTGGCGCGTCTGGTTAATGCGCTTTACCTGGATGATCGGCGCTCTGGCGCTGAGATAGCATTGACAAAAATCGCAGGCCCAGCTGTGCCTGTGGTTGGCCCTTTAATGGTTGATGAAAATGCTGCTGTGGCGAAGATGGCCAGGCGTATTCTCTGTGCTATTGGTGTTCCCGCTCTGCCTTTCATCTGGGATGCTTATATCAATACCGCCAACCGTCCTATGCGCGAGGCCGCCTTAGAGGTATTCCGCGCTCTGCCAACAGGTATTATCAAGAATGAGCTAATTAGACTGCTAAATAGCGAAAAGCAGAATGATCTTTCAATGGCTGTCTCCCTACTATTAGAGCGTAGCCGCGACGAGGCCGTCCGTCAATATGCTGAGCGTTCGATTGTGCCAGAATTGCTGGAGTTTGCGCAGACTCATACATCCGAGATTATCAATCAACGTATCATGGCATTGTTGTTGCTGATGGATGACCACTTAGTTGTGCATCCCTTACTAGAACTATTAGAGATGTATCCGCAGCACCGCGATCAGTTGGCTTACATGCTACTGTTTCTGGATACAGAGTCGCAAGAACAGATGCTCCAGGCATTTGAGGATCAGGATGCCAGCTTTGACCTGCGTGCTGATCTGGCAACGATATTGGCAATGCGTTCAGCACCCGTCATGGTAACGGAGTATATTCAGCAGTTGAGCGAGTATGGTCTGGCTAAAACAGCGACCACGGTGATGTTCCCTGCGCAACTCCAGATAGCATTATGCGCTCTTGGTGGTCTGCTTGCCAGTAAGCAATGGGATGTTCATACGTTGGAGGCCATGCGTAGCGCAACCCCTGTGGGCGATGCCTTGCGCGAATTGTTTAGTGTGCTGCTTGGTTGGCGTTATGAGCCACAGATACAGCAATTGGAACAAGATTTACAGGCTGAGCAAGCTGCACACAAAAAAGAGACACTATTGATGACGGCTCGCCTGATGGATCAGCAGCAGCAACTGTCTTCACTAGAAGACGAGTTGGAGCAGATACGTAATGAGCATGGGCAACGTGGCAAAGATCTGTTTCGAACAACACGCGAGAAAGACGATCTGGTGCGACAACTTGAGCAACTTGAACAGGAGCGTGAAACAATGCGTCGCCAGTTACAGCAGGTCTTGCGCGAAGATGATGCGCTGCGTGACCTCAACGATCAATTACAATGGCAACTTGACCAATACGAGTCGCCTCACTAGCTCTTATCAGTATGTGTACCTGTTTGCTATGTGACACCTTTTCCATGTGCTATTCGTGATTCCAGTGTCTGGGCGTTAAACTATAAGCGTCGTTGACACAAGGAGAAGGGAAGAAGATATGATACATCATGGCAAAGACCTGAGCGATGTCAAGCTGCTGAGAGATAAAATCAAAGGTATGCGCATTGCGATGATGACGACGGTAGATGCCGACGATAAGCTGCACAGCCGACCAATGGCAACGCAGGATCAAGATTTTGATGGCGACCTCTGGTTTTTCACCTACGATAATGCGCCAAAAGTCGATAATGTGGCGGTTCATCGTCAGGTGAATATCAGCTATGCGAAAGAGTCGGATAATCTGTATGTTTCCGTCTCTGGGACGGCTGAACTGGTACGTGATCGCAAGAAGATTAAAGATTTGTGGAAGCCGATGCTCAAAGCATGGTTTCCCAATGGTAACGATGATCCACACGTTGCTCTGCTCAAAGTGCATGTCGAGAGCGCGGAAATCTGGGATGCTCCCTCTGGCAAGATGGGCCGCCTCTATAGCGCCATGAAGGGCATTTCCACTGGTGGCAAGGATGATGCTACCTCGGACATCAAACTCGATATGAAATAGCTTGTTTCTATCGTCGGTGCCTACCGTGATGTGAACCACTTCATATTATCGACACCTCTTCGATGGCATAATTGTCATACAAAAATGCATGGATGGCTCGTTTTTCGTTCATAAGAACAGCAGTGAAACGAGTTTGTGTCTGTGATGTATGCCGAGGTGTCGGAATGTCTTTAGAAGATATGCAATTAGGCCGTTACCATCTATTACGCCCAGTTGGTAGCGGCGGTATGGGCGAGATTTACCTGGCGGAAGACCCGGCAATTCACCGCCAGGTAGCCATAAAAGTCATTCGGACGGATGCTCCAGAGCAGGGAGAAGATGCGGATATGCTGATGCGCTTCTCACAACGCGAAGCCCAAGCTGTCGCGGCTCTCGATCATCCCCTGATTTTGCCGCTCTACGACTATGGAGAAACACAGCTACAGGGAGCTACATTCACGTATCTGGTAATGCCATATCGTGAAGATGGTTCGCTGGCCGATTGGCTACAACAGCGTCTGCGCTCTACCTCGTTAACGGTACAAGATGTGGTGCATATTGCGCAACAAGCGGCAACCGCATTGCAATATGCTCACGATCACCAGATCATTCACCTGGATGTGAAACCCTCGAACTTCCTCCTGCGCTACAATGCTGGCAAACAGCAACGCCCCGACCTGCTATTGACCGACTTTGGCATAGCAAAACTTGACACAAAAACAACACGAACCAGCCAGAATGTGCGTGGCACGCCAACCTATATGGCTCCAGAACTCTGGGAAGGACATCCAACACCCGCGACTGATCAATACGCGCTAGCCATCATGCTCTATGAACTGCTAACTGGAAGTTTGCCGTTTCAAGGTAATATCATGCAATTGATGTATGCACATTTGCACACATTACCTCCCACACCGAGTAGCCTCGACCCTCGCTTACCTGCGACCGTAGATACTGTGTTGTTGCGTGCATTAGCAAAGAGACCAGATCAGCGTTTTCCCTCTGTTATGGCCTTTGCCTCTGCTCTACAACAAACACTTGCGCCACTTGACCCTATGATGCCTGTAGGCGTGACCTCAGCTGCGAAAGCCGCCGGTGAAGAACCTGTTAGCACACCTGTGATGCGTGATTTACACGCTACGCTAGCAATCAGTGAGCAGGAGGCCCGTGCGGGAGGCAAGCGGAATCTGATGTTGCCAGATGGACGACATATCTCAGTGGTCATTCCGGTGGGTGCGCAAGATGGATTGGTTATCAGAGTCGATGACCCGCACATGACAGGTGATGCACGTGCAACGCAGCTTTACCTGAAATTAGCTATAGTACGCACATTACTTCCTGGTCAGATAACGACCACAATGGGTAGCGGCAACACAACTGCCCAGAATATGGCAACCGTGGTGCATTCCTCACAACCTGTAAATACCTTTGAACATGAACCAACATTGTTAAGCAATACAGAACATGAACGCACTACAACACAAGCTGGCGTAGAACAGCCTCTTTTGCCCATATCGGGAGCAGGAATTTCCGATAAAGCAGGCGGATTTGCAGGAGCGCAATCTGGACGACCAGAGCGCCAAAGAACACCTGTCACACGATTAATACTATTCAGCACACTGGTTCTGTTACTCCTGCTTGGTAGTGGTGGCTTATATTACTACTTTGACATTGCACATGGCGCTGGTAGCAGCAATGGCGCTGGTGGTCAGAGTACCAACATGCCTTCTACCAATGGTCAGCAGCAAACAGCCGTGGCCTATGCACATGAGACAGCGACTGCACAAGCTAGCATACATACACCAACTGCTACTACCATACCGACCATGCCGACAACACAGGTCACATCAACGACGCCAACTGTCACCAACACGGCGAATCCCAATGCCAATCCCTATCCGCCTTATAGTAGCACGCTGGTCTTGAATGATCCGATGAAAGATAATAGCGGCGGTCATCAATGGGATGAGTATAGCGATGCATCGGTTGGCAATGCCTGCCAGTTTGAGAATGGAGCCTATCATGTCATCATGCCCACCAATTATGGTGGTCCCTGCTACGCTAAGAATACCAATTACACGAATTTTACCTATGAGGCGCAGATGACCTTCATAAGCGCCGGTCCATCCTTTAGCGGTGGAGGTCTTGTCTTTCGTGCCAGTGCTAATAAATACTATGTTTTCGAGATTTTCGAGAGTGGACGCTATTCATTTTATGTCTGTGTTAGCAATGATTGCAGCAATGCGCTGGCTACAGACCTTACTAATCCTATTCCCGCCTTCCATATCGGCCTCAGTCAGTCAAATCGCATTGCTGTCGTGGCGCATAGTAGTATGTTTGATCTGTATGTGAATGGTCAGCTTGTGAAAGGCAATATTGCTGATAGTGCCAATACATCGAGTCAAGGCGAAATCGGCCTCTATTGTGAAGGATCACAAGCTCTAACCGATGTGGCATATAGTAATGTCAAAGTCTGGGCATAACGTAGGGCGTGATTTATCACGCCTTACGGCTCGAATGTGACGGTGCCGCTTTTGCCGCCACCTTTCATGGCGATATAGGCTTGTTCCAGCGTGATAGTTGTGTCCACACCTTTGCACATATCGTAGATGGTGAGAGCGGCCACGGTTGCGGCGGTCAGTGCCTCGACATCTACGCCAGTTTTGTAGTAGGTGCGTGTACGTGCCTCAATATAGATCAGACCCTCTGTAGCGTCCAGCGTAAAGTGCAGGTCGATGTGCGTCATGGGTAGTGGATGGCAGAGCGGGATGATCTGTGGCGTTTGTTTGGCCGCCATGATGCCCGC
>JAJZEJ010000645.1 GCA_021828635.1 Chloroflexota bacterium | reverse complement strand
CAGGGCGACCGCAAGGGATCGTCCCTACAAAGATCACGTAATCATTGTAGGGGTATCCCTTGCGGGTACCCTGTGCGCGGTTGCCCTGCCCTATCCGACCAAGCATTTTGTTTATCGTATCGGATGGGATACAATAACGATTGGATGCACCAATCCGATCAATGATAACCATTCACCCAGGTACCCTTTGTTTTGACGCTTATCTAAAACACCGAAGGGGATGTACTATGAAAAAGCTTATCAACAAGCCGGAAGATGTTGTGCAAGAGGCACTGGCCGGTATGGCTGTCGCTCACGCTGACCTCATCACTGTAGACATGGAGAATCAGATCATTGTACGCAAAGATGCCCCGGTGCAGGGCAAAGTCGGCATTATTTCCGGTGGTGGGAGCGGCCATGAGCCAATGCATGGTGGCTTTGTAGGCTTTGGTATGCTTGATGCTGCCTGCCCCGGTGCTGTCTTCACTTCGCCCGTGCCGGATCAGATGCTGGCCGCGACGAAAGCCGTCAATGGTGGTGCAGGTGTGTTGCACATCGTCAAGAACTACACTGGTGATGTCCTCAACTTCGAGATGGCCGCTGAACTGGCCGAAGCCGAGGGTATCCAGGTGCAGAGCGTTGTCACCAATGATGACGTAGCCGTGCAGGATAGCCTCTATACCGCCGGACGACGTGGCGTCGGCGTGACCGTCCTGCTAGAGAAGATCGTCGGTGGCCTTGCTCAGACGGGTGTCCCACTCGATCAGGTAGCGGCGCTGGCGCGTAAGGTTAATGAGCAGGGACGCAGCATGGGCATGGCGCTGACCTCCTGCACAGTACCCGCCGCCGGAAAACCCACCTTTGAGCTGGGCGAAGACGAGATGGAGATTGGCATCGGCATTCATGGTGAGCCGGGGCGGCGGCGTGTCAAACTGGCCTCCGCCGATGAGATCACTGAGATGCTGGCTATGCCCATTATCGAAGACCTGGGCCTCAAGAGTGGCGAGCAGGTGCTGGCTTTCGTTAATGGCATGGGTGGCACACCACTGATCGAACTGTACATCGTCTATAATACGCTCAACCGCATCCTCCAGGGCAAGAATGTCAGCATCGCTCGCTCACTGGTCGGTAGCTACATCACCTCGCTGGAGATGGCCGGTTGCTCAATCACGCTGGTTCGCATGGATGACGAACTGGTGAAATACTGGGATGCGCCGGTCCATACCCCTGCATTGCGCTGGGGCATGTAACCCGTTTCTCTCGTAATTCGTTGTTTACATTGCAACATGAGGACATGAAATACTATGTCCTCATGTTTAGAGGAAAAGCGTTGCTATGACGAACGAGGATATGCTTCGCTGGCTAGGGAACATAGCCGACGCATTACATGAAAACGCTCAATATCTGACTGAGCTAGATTCCGCTATCGGTGACGCTGATCACGGCACCAATATGGATCGCGGCTTCACGGCGGTACGCGCAAAGTTTCCGGGTATGCAGACAATGGACATGGCGGGTCAGCTTAAAACGGTCGGTTCCACGCTGGTTTCAACGGTCGGTGGGGCCAGTGGGCCGCTCTATGGCACGGCCTTCTTGCGTGCTGGCAGTGCTGTCGCCAATAAGACTGATCTGACCACGGCTGATGTTGTTGCCATGCTGGAAGCCTTCCTGGGCGGCATCGTGGCACGCGGCAAAGCACAACCTGGCGAGAAAACGATGGTTGATGCTTTGACACCCGCACTCAATGCTGCTAAAGTGGCTCAACAGGAAGGGGCTAGCCTAGCCGAGGTGACGGCCCGCGCCGCCGCCGCCGCCGAAGAGGGCATGCAAGCGACGATTCCCATGCTTGCTACAAAGGGACGTGCTAGCTATCTTGGTGAGCGTAGCGTCGGTCATCAAGACCCCGGCGCAACTTCTAGCTGGCTCATGTTGCGCGACCTGGCTGCTGTTTGCGCTGAAGAACATTAGGGACCGATTAGGTAACTTGATAAAATCATGCATAAATAATGTAGGGACCGGTTCACCGCGTCCGTGTTGCCCAGCTGTTTGTTGTGCAACATCACGGACGCGGTGAACCGGTCCCTACTACCCAAATATTTTCACTGTGTATCATCGATCCCTGGCATAGTAGCGAAGGAATTATTTATGACAGTAGGGCTGGTCATTGTTTCACATAGTGCGCAATTGGCGCATGGTATCGTGGAGCTTGCTGAGCAGATGACGCACGGCAAGGTTTCTGTTGTGGCTGCTGGCGGAGCAGGTGAAGGTATTTTAGGCACGTCGGCGGATACGATTGCTCAGGCCATTCAGAGTATAGATACGCCTGACGGCGTCTTGGTGCTACTCGATCTGGGCAGCGCGGTTCTCTCGGCGGAGATGGCGCTTGAATTCCTCGACGATGAGCAGCGTGAGCATGTCGCACTCAGCTTTGCACCGCTGGTCGAAGGCACGGTCGCGGCTGCTATGGAGGCTTTGCTTGGGCGCACGCTGGCGCAGGTTAAGCAGGTTGCTGAGCAGACGGCGCAGAGTGCGTACCTGCGCCAACTCAAGCCAGTCACGCCACCCGACGCGGTGCCGATAGCAGCGGCACCGCCATCACTAGTTACTACTGTTCCATCAATGTCAGCCGAAAGTCATGAAATTCGGCTCCAGATCACCAATCCTTCCGGCCTACATGCCCGTCCTGCTAGCCTGCTCGTGCAGACAGCCGCCGCTTTCCAAGCCACTATTGCTATCCAACGGCAAGCAGGGTTGGCAGTCAATGCTATCAGTATAAGCGGCGTTCTCTCGTTGGGCATTCGCCAGGGTGAGACTGTCCTGATACGTGCCAGTGGTCCTGATGCCAGCGAGGCTCTGGCGGCTATTAAAGCATTAGCCGAAGCCAATTTCCACGAACACGAGGTAGCTGTGCCATCACCCATCGCTACGGAAGGCGGGCGCGATTCATCGGTCCCGACAGAGGGTGATTTGGGCATACGTGCCGTGCCAACGTCGGGCGGCGTTGCGCTTGGTCCGGCCTTTCTTGTGATTAATAGCAGACCCACGCTTGGGAGTATTGAGCAGCGCACTATTACCGATCAGCAGGTTGAGCAGGAGCGGCAACGACTGCATGAGGCTATGCAGGCCGCGATGGGTGAACTGCAAACGCTAGCCCAGCAACTCAAGCTGCGCGTGGGCGACGAAGCTGATATTTTCGAGGCTCAGGCGCTGATGCTGGATGATCCGGTGCTGCTGGAGGATACGCTGGAATTGATCGAACGTCGCCATCTGGACGCCGCCAGTGCGCTGGCTCAGTCTGGTGAGCAACAGGCCAGTGCTATCGCGCAATTGCCGGACCCCTTGCTGGCGGCACGCTCTATTGATATCCGTGACGCGGTAGGACGCGCCATGCGCTTTCTGCGTCCTCAATTTGCCGAAAGCCCCCTGCAAGCTCTGCGCCAACCCTCCATTCTTATCGCCCACGACCTGACCCCTTCAGACACGGCGCAACTACGCCCGGAATTGGTGCTGGCTATTGCCACTGTACAGGGTGGACCAACTGCGCACGCCGCTATTCTGGCTCGCGCTTTGGGTATTCCCGCGCTGGCTGGCCTACCAGAAAATATCCTGCAACAACTGCATTCTGATCAAGAGGTTGGGCTGGACGCCAATCGCGGTATATTTTACTCAATCCTTCCTGATGAGATACGCATACAACTACAAAAGCAGATTGATGAGCAAAAACAGCGTCAGGCTGCGCTCAAGGCCAGTGTACGCGGTGGCTATGCGCCTATTGTGCTGGGCAAGCGCAAGATACATCTGTTCGCCAATGTTGGTAGCGTGGCGGAGGCCGAGGCGGCACGGCAATGGGGCGCGGGCGGGATCGGCCTGCTACGTACCGAATTTTTGCTAGCTAATACCGCCGTTTTCCCCGACGAGCAGGAGCAGCGCCGCCTCTACACACAGGTCTTTCAAGCCTTCCTCGGTGACAATCCGTCCCACCGTGGTCCCATCGTGGTGCGTACACTGGATGCGGGAGCTGATAAGCCCATGCCAACGTTAGAGGCTATCATCGGCACAATGACTGAGGCGAATCCTGCGTTGGGTGTGCGTGGTATCCGTGTTCATCTGGCCCATCCCGATCTGTTTGAGCAGCAGATACGCGCTTTACTGCTAGCCACCGCCGATACCGGTGTTGATTTACATATTATGTGTCCAATGGTGACAACGGTTGAGGAGATACGCGCTATCAAAGCTATTGTTGAGCGTGTGGAGATGGAATTGCGCCAAGAAGGTGTTGTGTTGCCAGCGCACGTGCCACTGGGTATCATGGTTGAAGTGCCAGCCGCCGCCTTGATGGCCGCCGAACTGGCCCAGGTAGCGGATTTCTTTAGCATTGGCGCGAACGACCTGTTACAATATACACTGGCAAGTGATCGCATCAATGCCGCACTCTCCAATCTTTACACACCCATGCAACCCTCGGTGCTGCGTCTGATTCGTATGATTGCACAGGCAGGAAGGCAGGCTGGCAAACCGGTTGCTGTCTGTGGTGAGATGGCTAGCGATGCGCGTCTAGCTCCTTTGCTCATTGGCCTGGGCGTTGATGAATTGAGCATGGCTCCCACTGCATTAGCAGCTGTGCATGCCGCGCTTAGCAAACGTACCCTGAAAGAACTGAATGCTTTTGCCGAACGCGCTCTCAAACTTAGCACGGTGGCTGAGGTTAAGGCGCTCTGCGAGGAGTTCGCCTATATATGACTATGAAAGATCGTATTGCAGTGATTACTGGGGCCGGACGCGGCGTAGGACGTGCCACGGCTCTACAATTCGCACGGGCGGGAGCGCGGGTCGTTCTTTTTAGCCGTACAGCAGAACATGTGGAAGAAACTGCTACCCAGATTGTGCGTCAGGGAGGATCAGCTCTGGCTATTGTGGGCGATGTGGCGTGTGAGGAGGATGTCACCCAACTCTTCCAGCAAGTTCGGCGACAATTCGGCACGGTTGATGTATTGGTCAATTGCGCTGGAATAGTAGCCGTGCGTCCTTTTGTTGCAATGGATGTAGCGACCTGGGATCAGGTGCTGAACATCAATTTGCGTGGCACCTTTCTGTGTTGTCGGGAAGCCTTTCGCATGATGGTAGAGCAAGGCAGAGCAGGGCAACAGGGTGTGATTATCAATCTCTCCTCGCTTTCGGGCGTGAAGGGTGTCGAGAAGTTCCCCGGTCTGAGCGCGTATAACGTCTCGAAGGCGGGGGTAGCGAGCCTGACAGAGATTCTGGCGGTCGAGGGCAAAGCGCATAATATTCGGGTTTGCGCTGTCAGTCCGGGCGCGGTTGATACTGAGATGTTGCGACAGGCTGCCCCACACCTGAAAGCTGCCATGACGCCCGATGACTTGGCCGCGATCCTGCTCTTCCTCGCCGACGATTCCGGCAAGATGTTTAGCGGGAGCAATATCGAACTCTTCACGAATGCATAGCAATAAAGGAACCATCATGGTCTACCTGACACGGCGTACCAGCTTTAGTGCGGCACATCGGCTCTGGAGTCCACAACTTACAGAGGCGGAGAATGTGGCGCTGTATGATAAATGTGCTAATCCTCATGGACACGGCCATAACTACATTTTAGAGGTGACAATTCAGGGCGAACCGGATTCGCGCACTGGCATGCTTCTCAATCTTACGGAGATGAAGCAGATTATTGAGGAACAGGTTGTGGGCGAGGTGGACCATAAGCATCTCAATTACGATGTTCCCTGGCTTGAGAGCGTGATCCCAACCACGGAGATGCTGGTGATCAAGTTTTGGGAGCGTCTGGCGCGGAAATTCCCAATAGGGATGCTCTACGAGGTCACGCTCCACGAGACGGAGAACAATAGTGCCACCTATCGAGGCCAGGCATGAGAATTGCGCTGGTCGCTCCGCTCGTCTCGACTATCGCGCAACCTTTCCTGGGAGGTGCGCAGGCCATGCTGGCGACGCTGGCGCAGGGATTGGTGCGCCGTGGTCATAGCGTAACGCTCTTTGCCCGTGAAGGCTCGGACGTGCCGGATGTTGCCATTGAGACGATCAGCGTTCCCAAGAGTGTACGCCCAACCAATTTTGCCGTTTCAATGCAAGAAAACAGAGCCGATAGGGCAGATAGAGCAGATAGCGGCTTTTTCGCGCAAGCGAGCCTTTTCCTTGATTTATTCCTGCATCTGCGTCAGCGCCAGCACGAGTTTGATCTTGTCCATGCCCACGCCTTCGATTGGCCTTCTTTTGTATGCAGTGCTTATCTCAGCGAAATTCCTGTCATCCATACATTGCATCTACCAGCCGTGGTAGCGGAGATCAATGATGTTCTCTCCACGTTGCAGCGGCGTGGTCATCCACTCACACTCGTCACTGTCTCACATGCCTGCGCTCGCACCTATGCTGACTACATATCTATCGATCACGTCGTCTACAATGGTCTGGATATCGATGCCATGCCATTCTCGACGGACGTGTCATCTGCTGCGCCTCTCCTCTTCGCTGGTCGCATCGCACCAGAAAAGGGCGTCGAGGCCGCTATCGCTATTGCTGAACGCGCTGGGAAGCCACTGCTTATCGCGGGTAATATCTACGATCAGCCGTATTACGAACAACGCATCGCACCGCGCCTTCATCATGCGGACGAACGTATTCGCTACCTGGGGCATCTTGATCACGCGGCATTGTGGCGACTGATGGGTCAATCGCTGGGGTTGCTATTTCCTATAGCCTGGGATGAACCCTTTGGGCTGGTGCCAACTGAAGCGATGGTGACGGGTACGCCGGTGATTGCTTTTCGGCGTGGAGCAGTAGATGAGATCATCAAGGATGGTGAGACCGGCTTTCTCGTTGAGCCGGGGAATATCGAGCGTGCGGCGACGCTGGTTGAGAATCTAGCAGGTCTGTCGCGGGCGCGTTGTCGCGCCCATGTTGCAAGTCATTTTTCTTTAGAACAGATGCTCAATGGCTATGAGCGCGTGTACCAGGAAGCGTGCAGGAGGAACCATGACCCGTAAAGGTTGGTTATTATTTATCGCTATTTCAGTTTTCTGGGGTATTCCGTA
>JAJZEJ010000654.1 GCA_021828635.1 Chloroflexota bacterium | reverse complement strand
ATAGCGATTATTGTATGTTCCTCGCACATAGAGTTCGGAGGCGGGGCCATACGCTACTTCTTCCACATCGACACGGCGCACATGGTGCTTTTGCCATATGTGTAACTCATTTACCTTGTCCCAAACAAGGTCTTGAATGTCTAACTCACGGTCTGCCATATCTTTATTGTAAGGTAATGAATTACATTTGTCAAACAAATATAAACTCAACATTATTAGGCTACTAGATATTTTCCAAAAAGCACAATAGGGAGTAGTGAAGATATTCACCGCTCCCTGTCGCTCCTAGGAATTGTTATGCCTGCTGAATATCGCTTCCGCTATTACCGGAAGTTTCTGTTTTGGTCTCAGCGTTGGCGCTGTAGATCATCTCGGAGAGATCTTTGCGTGTGCGTTCGATGATCTCATGCAAGTGTTTCATCTGCTCTGGGTCGCGGAAAGACATGCGACCGGCGATGGCGAAGAGGCGTGCAACCTCCTGGGCCTCTGTACGCAGAGCCTGCATCTCGGCAAAACCACGTCTGCCAGGGCCAAAGTTCTTGCCCCAGGGACCACCTGCGAACTCTTCCTGTGGTCCTTGCTCTTTTTTGTGTTCCGCGAGAGCCGCCCGTCCGTCATCAGTAATCGTATAAACCTTCTTGCCCTCGACCTCGCTGACCGTTACCTGACCGCGATCTTCCAGCATCTGGAGCGTTGGGTATACAGAACCCGCGCTAGGGGCATAGAAGCCACCAGATTTCTCTTCCAGAGCTTTCATCATCTCGTAGCCATGCATGGGGCGCTCTTGCAGTAGTTCAAGCAGCGCGAATTTGAGATCGCCGCGCCCGAAGAAACGGCGTCCGCGTCCCATTGGTCCCTGTCCATGTGGGCCGTGCGGACCATGCCCGTGATGGCCCTCTGGACCAAAGCCACCCTCTGGTCCGAAGGGACCAGGACCGAAGGGACCGCGCCCGAAGCGCATGGCGAAGAAACGAGGGCCAGGGCCAAAAGGACCAGGACCGAAACCGTGTCCAAAGGGGCCATGCCCATGATGGTGGTGGTGATGTCCATGTCCTTGACCCCACGGGCCACGTCCAGGACCGAACTGGCCTTGCCAGCGACCTTCGCCTTGCCCCTGCCACTCGTGGGGATCATTCATCCACGGTGGGGTCCAACCACCTTCGGGACCACCTTCAAATTGAAATGCAAAATGTCTACCAAACATAAAGTTTGTATCCTTTCTTTACCTTGCTCAGGTATTGCTTGTTGCGTTTCGTATGCTCTTTGTGAGAATACGATATATCGTTACTGATACTATAACCGATATATCGTATTCTTGTCAAGCCCTTTGGTAGTGATTTTTTTGCAATCTGATAAATTGGTTGCCAGATGTCGGCTGATAAAAATTTAGGATGTGATACAATGCTCTCTACTTGATAGCATAACAAGAATAAGAGCATTGGACAGCAGAAGGAGCTTGCCATGACATATAAGATTGATGCCTATAACGATGTGGCCCCTCAATATGCCGACTTTGTTGCCAAGCGTGAGGCTCTTGCAGAAAACGATAGTGCTATAACGAGCTTTTTAGATGTAGTAGGCGATGTTTCTAGCTTGACTGTGCTAGATGCTGGTTGCGGCGAAGGTTATCTTTCGCATATTCTTGCTCAGCGAGAAGCCATTGTGACGGGCATTGATATTGCGCCGAACATGGTGGAGCTTGCACGTACCAAAGACTCTGATGGCAAGATTACCTATCAGGTTGCCGATCTCTGTCAGCCACTTCCTGAGTATCAGCAACACTTCGATCTGGTGGCGAGCTTTTTTGTGCTGAACGATGTCTACGATTATCGTGGCTTTCTCACCACGCTAGCAAATGCGCTCAAAATTGGTGGGCGAGCTGTATTCTTTCTGAACAACCCCTATTCCCTCGTTGTGCGTGGTCATTTGACCGAGTATTTTGCGGATTCCGGCAAAGCTTTCTCCTATCGAGGCATGGCTGAGGCAGGCGTGAAGGTACATTTTTATCATCGCACGTTGCAAGAATATCTGGATGCCGCCACTTCCGCTGGATTTGTGCTTGAGCGGTTAGTTGATGTTCCTACGCCCGAAGGCACGTTCAAACGCCGCCCCGATACCTTGATTCCGGTAGGTTATCATTTCCCTTTCTTCATGATTTTAAGCTTTGTCAAAGTATGAGCTTTGGGTAACTTTCAACGAAAAGGTAGAACATCTTCCGTTTAGTTCGATGTATCAAGCTAATGCACGCTGTGTTAGGGTTCTTCTCGAAGGTATGGGACAGGAAAGCGCAAAGTTTTATGGAGTCTGGTATGTCTGATCTGGAAGGCGTTCTACTGGGTGATTATTTGCTTTTGCATAGTCTTGGCAAGGGCGGCATCGCGGATGTATATCGGGCGCGGCGTATGAATGAAGTGGATACCGAGGGTGGGCATGATGTAGTAGTGAAAGTGTTTCGCCCAATGCACGCCCGGCGTGCGGCATTCCGCGAATATTTCCTCAGTGTGGCTGAAAAGTTGGGGCAATTTGAGCATCCACACATTCTACCGTGCCTGGAATATGGCGAGGGCGAAGACCTGCTCTATCTCGTGACGCCTTTTGTCGCTAGCGGGACGTTGGATGATCTGTTGCTGCGTGTCGGTGGGCGCTTCTCTGCCATGCAGGCGCTACCGATTATGCAGCAATTATGTAGTGCCATCCAGTATGCACATGAGCAGAGCGTCATTCATGGCAACCTCAAGCCGGGCAATGTTTTTATTGGTCCTGATGGACGTATCCTACTAACCGATTTTGGCATTGTGCGTGGCTACGACGACTCGCAACAATCATTGACTAAAGTGGGCTGGGGCTTAGCCGAGTATGCCGCGCCAGAACAGTCGCTGGGAATCGTGAAAAAGGCTAGCGACATCTACGCGCTGGGTGTGTTGCTCTTCCGTATTCTGACCGGTGTGCCGCCTTTTGGGGGTCAAACGCCGGTAGAGGTGTTGCTCAAGCATGTGCGTCAGCCGACACCCTCGGCACGTGCTATAGTTCCCTCGATTTCGGATGCTGTGAATGGGGTGATTTTGCTGGCGATGCAGAAACGCGCCGATGATCGTTTTACTTCGGCGCAAGAACTAAGTAATGCGCTCCAAACTGCCGTCGTGATGGCTCCGGTCGCCTCACCTGTAGCTCGTATGATTGCTCCAATGCAAGCTACCGCATTAAGTAGCCCGTTACCACGAGTCACACGGACGCTCTCCAATGCTCCAGTGATGGACTCTAAGACGCCTGTGACACCAGTGCCACCTTTTATAACATTTAGCACGCCTGAAGTGGCAATGCTGCCACAAACACCCATCCCACAACTAGAATCTCCGCAACCTTCGCAATTCTCGCCATCTTTATTTGCACCACCATTGCTCAATCTTGGTTCAGTGGACGAGGTAGATGATTCTGATATTACCCAGGTACGCAAGAAGCATTTCTTGCGGGATGACACATGGGATAGTGCATCTCTCTTCTGGTCTGCCGATCCGGCTGAGTGGTCGCCATTAGTACAAGATGGTTTTGGCAAGCCGTCTTCGCCAATTCCTTTGACCGCCAGTGGCTATCTTGAGAAGACACCTGTTTCCGCAATAGCACCGGATGAGGCTGATGCGCAAAGAGAGAAGGATGCACAGGGTATAGTAAACGATGCGGAGAATATAACGGAAAAATCGCAAGAAAAGTCGCTGCTCCATCGCTGGCTACCGATCATCGTGGTAATTCTGCTACTGATCGGTCTGCTAGGCGCTTTGCTCTCAGCGTTCCTTTTCCCACCACATCTACAACAATCAGGCGTGTATCAACTGTTGCCGACGCAGATGTATAGCTATGTCGCTGTTATAAATGATGATCATTCTGCTAATAACAATGGGCATCGGCTCATAGTGATGAGGAAAGAATAGTGGAACTCGAAGGTGTAATTGTTGGAGACTACTTTTTATTAGAGCGTCTTGCTCGTGAGGGGTCGGTAGAATTGTATCGTGCGCGACCGATCACACGTGGCGGCTATGATGTACTTATGCGTCTATTCAAACCACCGTTCCCCGATGCTATGGCTTTTCGAGAGCATTTTCAGGCAGAGGTAGAGAAAGTCTGGCGTTGTCAGCATCCGCATATTTTGCCTTTGCTAGAATTTGGTAGTGGCGATGACCTGTTGTATGCTATCACAGCTTTACCTGCTGTACCCACACTTGAACAGACACTGCGAAAACAGCCATATTCACAGTTTTCACTCTCACTCATCGAGAAAATCATGCTACAACTTTGTTCTGCTCTCCAATATGCCCATGAGCGACACATTGTGCATGGCAATATCCAGCCATCGAGTATGTATTTTGGCGATGATGGCGAGATCTTGCTGTCGAATTTCAGCATGCAGAGTCCCTATTGCACCGGTCAAACGCTGATGACGCACATTGGTGAGGGTAATATCTACTATATGGCACCAGAGCAAGGGTTTGGCATACATAGCCGTGCCTGTGACATCTATGCACTTGGTGTACTCTGTTATCGCTTATTAACTGGCGAACTCCCCTATGATGGGGAGACTGCTGAGGAGATTATGGTGAGGCATACAGGTGATGCATTGCCATCCTTGCAAGAGCGGCGTCCTGATTTACCGTCACTGGTCGGGCGCGTTATTCATTGTGCGCTGGCGAAACTACCAGAGCAGCGTTTCCCCTATGTGGAAGAGTTCGCGTTGGCTCTGCATACGGCGTTCTCGTCTTCGGAAGTGATGGGCCAGGAAGAGAGACGCCATATAGCAGTTCATGCACATCGCACGCCCGCTTTATGGCCATCTGTCGCTCTGTTTTAATTGTCAGTAGAGATGAGCAGACGTGAAAGCTGAAAGAAATACTACGTTGGAAAATAGGTCACGACGCTGGGAACTACTTTCACGCCTGCTCATGAAATATCGGCTACGATACTCCTATAGGAGAGGATAAGGTTGCGAGTCGTGTATAGTAGCTATGGTTTGCCAATGTCCATAGTTCCTGATAAAACGCGGGTTCGCGCTGTTCCAGACCCTTGAGCAATCGCTCCTGAGTCTCTATGTTCGCACTACAAAAACTGCCACCTGCCTCCATATTAAGATCGCGGAACATGGCGTTTAGACGCCTCTCGTTCAACATCAATGTTGTTTTGCTGGCGCTGCTGGGTACCAGGCTTAGGATAAACTCATCGAGAAAATGGAGGCTGGATGGTGGAGGAAACTCTTCATCGGAAGGTATGAGTAGGTCAATGACAGTGTTCAGCAGGATACGCTCCTCGGCACTAAGTACAATGGTCTGTCTGCGTGGCCGATGTACGTGCAGAACCCTCTCGCTCATGAAAGCTCCTCTTCAACCAGGGCAAAGTAATTCCTACAATACCTCTCCGGTGGGACGAATCAATAGCTGGGTTTTTATTGATTCAGAGTGGTACCGTAAACGATCCCTTGCCTTATCAAAAACACTAATACTATGATAAAAGGATAAAGTTGAGATGTCAACAAGCATCCGCTAAAATTTTGTCATTTTGTTGCTATCAGAACATGCTGATGCAGCGTCACTTTGTGATCTTTGATTAGGTTATCAACATGCATCATGATATTCCAAACTGACTTATACTTCCAGTATAGCGGGGCGTGCAATGCTTTGATCGTCAACATTGACTGTCCAGGTGGGCCACGCTACAACTTCGGTGAGAACCTCTGGTCCACTCGCGCCAAGTAGAATGCTATCCTCTGACTTGACACCACGGATAGATGGGTTCCAGGCAAATGCCTGATGTTCTTCGATGAGGGTGGGGCTGCCTTCACTGGCAAGTATTTCACGAGGCATATAGGCGAAGCTGCCACCTTGATGATGCTCCGCGATGGCTTCAGCATAGCCAACGTCCTGATAAGCCTGTTTCGCAATATCGAACATATCGCCCATTGTTTTGTTGGCGTGTGTGCCGAGAATAAGCCTAGCATCAACTTGAGCTGTCGCGTGCGCTTTAGTTCGCAGCTCTTCTGGTAGAGGACCAAAATGCACCAGGCGCGTGATTGCTGGAACGAGACCCTCGTGACGGAAGCAGAGAACCGCCATCACGTAGCGTTCGATGGTTTTGCCAGTTGGGAGCGGGTGACGATACTGGTAGATGCGTTCGTCGCTGGCAACCAGATTGACGACAGCACTGCCGCCGCGTTTTCGACTGGCCGAGGCTAAGCGTGCTGCTACCTCATATTCCGTGATGCCTGGACGCAGCGAGCGGGCTACTTCGCCCATGATCTCTGCGGTGGTGCGACTGATACGGCGCAGGCGTGCAACTTCGTTGGGGTGTAGAACCGTGCGTAGATGGCGTAGTTCGTCGCTCATATTGACATGATGCCCCGCTACATCTTCGCCCATGCGCTGCTTCGCACCGAAATTGGCGGCAAATTTGCCCCGTGCATACCAGGGTTCGACGATGAACTCAAAACCTAGCTCTTCCAATCCTTCTTCCTGGCGCAGGCGTGGTGACTCAACGCCATCGGTGAGGACATAGGCGTGATCACTTGTTACCAGAATGGAAGATGCCGCTATATCCGTACCTTCACCAACATACGTGCTAGCGCCTGCTGTAATCCAGGCAGTGTTGGGGATGAGATTTAATTTTACGCCATCGAGGCGATGTGCTAGTAATCGTTCGCGTAAGCGTGCAAGTTTGCTTGCAACCTCTTGTTGGCGGATATTATAGGCGGCCATGGCTTGCTTTCTCCTGACTGACTAAAAAACAATCGTTTTGTTGCCGTACACCAGCACGCGATCTGAGGTATGTTGGCGTACCGCCTCGGCTAACACACGCCGCTCGACATCGCGTCCCTTGCGTATCAAGTCGTCAACGGTGTCGCGGTGATTACAATGGATAACATCCTGGGCAATAATTGGTCCTTCGTCCAGGTTCTCTGTCACATAATGGGCGGTTGCACCGATCAGTTTCACACCGCGCTCGAATGCCTGCTCATACGGTCTGGCTCCCACGAAGGCGGGTAAGAAGCTGTGATGAATATTGATAATC
>JAJZEJ010000796.1 GCA_021828635.1 Chloroflexota bacterium | reverse complement strand
CAATGCCATCGGCCTTGAGTCGCTCGCGTTCTTGCTCGTCGCGCGGCCAGATTTTACACTGGATTTCACCGCCGACACACTTGAGAGCTGCCGCCGCCAGTACCGCTTCTGGCGCACCGCCGATGCCCATGAGTACATCAATACCCGCATAGTCCTCCATCGCTGCCTGAATAGCGGCTGAGACATCACCATCGGTGATTAAGCGGATACGTGCGCCAACTTCGCGGATTTGACGGATAATCTCCTGGTGACGAGGACGATCTAGCAGCACAACGGTCAGGTCGTCAATATGTGCATCACGGACGCGAGCAATGCGATCCAGGTTAACGCCGACCGGTGCGTTGATGTCGATCACGTTTTTGTAAGCGGGGCCGACAGCGATTTTATCCATATAGAAGACACCGGGCGGCGCTGCGAACATACTACCACGCTCAGCGATGGCTACGACTGCCAGCGCACCGCCGATGCCTAATGAGAGCAGACGGGTGCCATCAACCGGGTCAACTGCTACGTCAACATCTGGTTTTGAACCATTGCCAACCTGCTCACCGATGTAAAGCATAGGAGCTTCGTCCTTCTCGCCCTCACCAATGACGACAATTCCACTCATATCGACACCATCGAGTGCATGGCGCATAGCATCAACGGCAGCTTGATCGACCATCTCCTTGTTACCTTTGCCCATCCAGCGTCCCGCGCTTAGAGCTGCTGCCTCAGTCACACGGACTAGCTCCATTGCTAAATTCCGCTCTTTGGTACCAGATTGCACAAAACGTTCTTCTTGCACGTATATCCTCCATTGTGTTGCTTATTATAATGTAACGGTACGTGGGTGGGTTCTACAATGCTCGGCACGTATGATGGCACGCAAGTTCTCAACGGCATCTTGTAGATGATCTTGGCGGTTCATCACGGTGTAGTCGTAATATTTCTGCTGAGCAAGTTCGTTGCGTGCATTGATCAGGCGACGTTGAATCTGTTCCTCCGTCTCAGTATGGCGATTGGTTAAACGCATTACTAATTCCTCAACAGAGCCAGGGACGAGAAAAATGTAGACTGCTCCTGGAAGTTTTTTGCGTACCGTCTCTGCTCCCTGCACATCGATTTTGAGCAGTACGTCACGTCCTACACGCAGATTGTCGCGGATTGGTTGCAGGGGTTGGCCATACCAGTTGCCATGCACCAGGGCATGTTCAAGGAGTTCACCCTGAGCAATCATCTCGTCAAAGCGTTCTTTACTGACGAAATAATACGGGCTGCCCTCACTTTCTCCGGGGCGCATAGCCCGCGTGGTTACTGAGGCAACAACGTAGAAATCAAGTCCCTGAGCCTTTAACTCCTGAATCACGGTGTCTTTGCCGGTTCCTGATGGCGCGGAGAGGACGAAGAGTCGTCCTGGTGCTGTTGATGGTTGAGCAATAGACCCTTGTATGGCTTCCATAGGCTCCGTCTCAAGTTGCATGTGTCTCTTCCTGCTGCTATATAAGGATATATCGGGTATGATACCCCTTTGTTGGCACTATGTAGATGTTTGACGGTAACATGTACGCATTGGCGATTATTTGCTATACTGTCCCTACCCACCGCTAAAACAGGTTGTTTGTGACTGCGCAAATGCTAAGAATGCGGCTACGTGTATCCATTTGATCTGATCTTCTGCCGCAGGCTATTTTTCTCAGAGAACGGTAGAGCTACGATTAGATACAACGAGCCGCATCAGCGCAACCTTAAAAGGGACAGTGAAGAGCTATCTTCTATCTTTATTGTACAACATGTCCGCGCTACTCTGTGAGAATATCCGTTGGTGTGCTACTATGAGCGCACACGGAAAAGAAGTCAGAGAGGAAATGTGCTATGTATATTGACGCGATTACCCTGAACGCCGTACTCGACGAGTGGCGCAAATTGCTTACTGGGGCGCGTATCGATACCATTATTCAACCAACAGAACATGCTATCTCATTGCAATGCTATACGCCTGCACGTGAGGGACAGAGCGAACAAGGCGAACGGGTGGGGCGCAATCGCTGGCTCTACCTCTCGGCTCATCCACAGATGGCACGTGTGCATATCACGGCCCGCAAGCCCACGAAAATCGCCAGTGAGCCGCCGCCTTTTGTAATGCTCTTGCGCAAGTATCTGGAGGGCGCACGCATTGAGGAGTTTTCGCAACCACGTTGGGAGCGCGTGATTGAGATTATTGCTGGCTACCGCGATCAGGAGAGTGGTGAGCGTGTGCGTGTGCGTCTGATCGTGGAGATTATGGGGCGTGTCAGCAATATTATTCTTTGCAATGAACAGGGATTAATTCTGGGTAGTCTCAAACGTGTGGGTGCGGAGATTAACCGCTACCGTGTGATTGCGGCGGGCATCCCCTATGTGCCGCCGCCACCACAGCAGCGTAGCTTTGCCGGGCAATCGCTCCCGCGCTTGGAGCCGACCACGATCACAGCATCGCAACTGGCTATTTGTGCCAGCGAGGATAGCGAACAACGTGCTATGCAACCAGCGACGGGCAAGAGCAAGAAACGCGCTCTAGAACCACCAAAGCTCTGGCAGACATTGACGAAACACCTGTTGGGGTTTAGCCCGCTTTTAGCACGTGAGGCGATCTACCGAGCCACTGAGAACGCCGAAGTACCTGTGCAGTTCGTGGGTGAGGCGGAGAGTCCTGTATGGGAGGAATTGGCCTGGAACGTGCGTGACTTGGCGGCGCTCTATGATTCCCATGCTTGGCATCCACAACTGGTTGAGCGGCATAGTGACGATGGCTCCCAGAAATTTCCTATAGCCTTCTCGGTCTATGTCCTTGAGCAATATCTGGCCCAGGCTGGAGTAGAGGTGCGCGACGAAATCTCGGTTAACATGCTGTTAGACGACTACTTCGAGCGTGCCGAGTGGCGTGATGCATTGGAAACCTTGCGTGCGCCGATGCGTAAGATTTTGCAGTCGCAGCTCGAACGCTGCAAGCGTAAGGCTGAACTTTTGCAGCAGGAGATGGCGGTGATCGAAGAAGCGGCACAGTACCGTTTGCAGGGTGAACTGCTACTGGCGTATCAGCACGAGATACAACAAGGGCAGACAACGATTGCCTTGCACAATTTCTTTACGCAACAGAACACTGGGGATGGTGTAGATAGTGAGGATAGTGAACAGAGGAACATGGTGTCGGTAATACTCGATCCGCGCTTTGATGCTGTTGGCAATGCGAACCGCTTCTTCAACAAATATCACAAACTGCGGCGTGCAGCTGATCTGGTGCCGGGACAAATGGAGCAGAACACAGCGGAACTGGCGACCGTTGAGCAACTGTTAGCCGACTTGGTGCTGGCAGAGACGCCGCCAGAAGTGGCGCTGGTCAAAGCTGAGGTGCAGACGGCGGGCTACATGAAGGGCAAATATAGTAAGCCGACGAAGCAGGAGTTGAAGGCGGCGAAGAAAGGGAAATCTGGCAAAGGAGGCAAGCAGGCTAAAGGCAAGCCAGTTGTGCCGGGTGGTGGCGTGCCGCTCTATGCTCAGAGTTCCGATGGCTTTACATTGTTAATTGGCAAGAACAGCCGCCAGAATGAAGAGGTAACATTTCATCAAGCCACAGGCAATGATATCTGGCTCCATGCGCATGGTGTGCCTGGCTCACATGTGATTATCAAAGTTGCCGGACGCGAGGTGCCGCACAGCACGATTGAGCAGGCGGCTCAACTGGCGGCCTATTACAGTCAAGCGCGTGGTAGCACGACGGTACTGGTTGATTATACGCTGCAACGCCATGTGCGCCATATGAAAGGTGGTGGTCCTGGTATGGTCATTTATGAGCGCGAAAGAACCCTCTACGCGCAACCGGTGCTATCAATACTACCCACGCTCCCCACGCTCCCGCGATGAGCCGATACCCATCTCTTCGCGGTACTTGGTGACGGTGCGGCGTGCCATTGGCATGCCCTGTTCGGTGAGAATATGTGCCAGTTCATCATCGCTGAAGCGGTGCTTAGGATGTTCAGCTTGAATGAGTTCACGAAGAATGTCCTTGATGCCTAACGAGCCATCAAAGAAGTCTGAGATGGGTATCAAGCGTCCATTTGGCAAGAGCGCGTATTTGTTGGCGGTTGCGCGACTGACCGTACCTTCGTCTAATCCCAGCTTTGCCGCAACCTCCGCTCGCGTCAATGGACGAAGATAGCGCACGCCTTTATCGAGAAAGTCATGCTGGTAATCCACAATACACTCGGCAACCCTTCTAAGTGTGCGCCAGCGACGCTGAATGCAATCCACAAAGAACTGAGCGCGTTCGTTGTGCTGCCGTATATATTTTTGAAGATCACCGGTAGTTTGCTGGAAGTGTGATGTTTGTGAGGTATACGTATCGCTGATTTGGAAGTGATAGCGTCGCTCCTCGATCAATTCGATCTCGAAGCCTGTCTCGGTTCTGCGAATCGTCACATCTGGACGAATGTAGGTAGCTGTACCACTTGCTTTGAGTTGTGTAGTGTTGTCGTGGTAGATATGCGCTGGAAAGGGATGAAGCTTGCTGCGAATATACTGATAGGCCAGGCGTATTTCCTGTTCTGGCTGTTTTAGTGCCTTCGCAATCTCTTGAAACTGGTTGTGGCTCAGGCGATCAAGATACTGGTCGATCAGAATACTGGCCAGGGGGTGTGTGGTCTCTTGCTCGCTCAGAGCTTGCAGTTGAATGAGCAGACATTCACGCAGAGTACGCGCCCCAATGCCCAATGGTTCAAGCGTTTGCAACTGCTGTAGCACATATTCGACCCGCTCGACAGGCATCTCTAGTTGTCCGGCAATCTCCTCGACGCTGATTTCCAGGTAGCCGCGCTCGTTGAGATTGCCGACGAGTTGTTCGGCAATGGGAGCATCTGTCGGCGTAACGAGTGTTTCGAGTTGATGGAGGAGTGCCTCGGCGAGCGTTTCACCCGTAGCGATACGGGCCATTGGATCGAAGTCATCGTCACTATCCGCATCGGCAAAGCCGTAATTGTCGATATCATAAAAGACCTGCTGATAATCGTCCCAGGTTGTGCTAGTATTCGTTCCATGCTCATAGTTCGTGCCGCCTTCGCTGATGGTTGAAGAACTCTGTTGAGCAAAGTGACCGCAGGTGGGGCAACGTTGACCATAGAGGTGTGTACCACAAAAAAGGCAAATCCGTTGTTCTTGCACGTTTAGTGCAGGATTTTCCATCTGCTCCTGGTTAACCGCTTGCTCAAATTCATCTGATGAGAGATGGAGGATCGTACTGGAAGTAACGAGTCGCGCACTGACATGTAAGCCCTGCTCCGGGCGTGGTGTTTGCTCTAATCGCATGGCATTCTATCGCCCCCAAATCTATCTCAGACGACAACGTCGCTAAAGTTCCTCTAACCAACCTCGCTCCATAAGCGCAGCGCGTGCGGCGGCTTGTGCTGCCGTTTGTTTGTTGCGTCCTTGTCCGCGTCCTACCACCTGCTCGCCGAGCAGAACCTCAACGGTAAATTCGCGGTTATGGGATGGCCCTTCCTGGTTTACCAGACGGTACGCTGGTGTGATACTATCATGGGCCTGTGCCAGTTCCTGAAAGCGTGATTTGTTATCCTTAAACAAGCGTTTGCTAATGATTCTCTCCGCTAGTGGTGTCAGGCGCGGTAAAAGAAATTGCCGCACCTGATCTAAGCCTTGATCGAGATAGATGGCAGCAAGAAGCGCCTCGAATGCTGATGCCTGCACACGAGGGCCACCGCCGGTAGCAGCGTCGCCTTTGCCCATCAACAAGAATTTGCTCAATTGAATCTCTTGTGCGAAAGTTGTCAGCGTCTCTGTGCGTACCAGCATAGCGCGGGTATCGGACAGCTCGCCTTCGCTCAGGTGTGGGTAGGTACAATAGAGAAAATCCGCGCTAATCATGGCAAGAACCGAATCACCCAAAAATTCGAGTCGCTCATTAGAAGTCCTGCCCTCACCAGCCGTTTCATAAATATATGAGCGGTGGGTCAGGGCGAGGAGGAGCAGATCAGGATTATGAAAATGGATACCTATAATTTCTTCCAATGCCTCTTGCATTTGCTAATAGACCTCCAGACACACCTCTGCTGCGTCTTGCACTTGAGCTGTCACCTCACCAACGCGCCAGAAAGGAATTTCTGGGGCTAGAGCGGCCAGTTGAGGCCAGAGCGTTGGGTCAATCGCGGCGAAGAGACCGCCAGATGTTTGCGGATCCCATAAGATATCGCGCTCAGCCGTTGTGAGATGCTCGCTAATGCGCACATGCGGTGATAGGTATTCTTCGTTGCGATGTGAGCCGCCTGGCACGCAACCTAGTTCAGCATAATGTAGTGCATGAGGTAAAAGTGGTAGTGCCGCGTATTCAAAGCGCATATTGGTACGGCTCTGGACGGCCATTTCCCAGGCATGCCCAAGTAGACCAAAGCCAGTAATATCGGTAGCTGCGTGTACACCATCACCCAGATGTACCAGCGCCGCGCTGGCCTCTTTATTTAGACGTTTCATCGACTGAATTGCTGCCTCAAGATCATCCATCGCAACTTGCTCACGTTTGTGGGCTGTCGTAATCAAGCCTGTACCCAGCGGCTTGCCGAGAATGAGCAGGTCGCCCTCTTTCGCGCCGCCCTTTGTGAGAATATGCTGTGGGTGAACCATACCTGTCACCGAGAGACCATACTTAGGTTCGCGGTCCGTCACGGTATGACCACCGGCAATCGCGCTACCTGCTTGTGCCACTATATCGGCCCCGCCGCGCATTATCTCAGTCAGAATGGCGTAGTCCAGATTATCGGGCCAGGCCACAAGATTAATTGCCATCAATACCTGACCACCCATCGCGTAAATATCGCTTAAAGCATTGGCGGCGGCAATCGCTCCGAAGGCATAGGGATCATCCACCACCGGCGGAAAGAAATCGGCGGTGCTGATAATGGCCTGTTGCTCGTTGACGCGATACACTGCCGCATCATCAGCAGCGTGTAACCCAACGAGGAGATCAGCCGGAACACTATGTTGTATAAGTGGACGCACGACCTGCGCCAGAGCCTCTGGCCCCATTTTCGCTGCTCAACCAGCGCAACTGGCGAGCGAGGTCAGACGGATCTG
>JAJZEJ010000135.1 GCA_021828635.1 Chloroflexota bacterium | reverse complement strand
ACGCCACGTGCCGTTTGGGCCTTCATCAAACGTTCAACTTCGGTAACGAAGATAGGTACGAACTTGAAAGCGATTACCATCACCATGACGAGCGCGTTAGTAGGGATACCGATACGTTGTAAGGGCGAGAGCAATGCCTCGGAGCCATCGGTCAGGTCTATGAGCGAGGTTGTAAAGGTGAGCATTGAGGTTAAGTAATAGAGAAATAGCACGCGAATGATTGTGAGCATGCTGGTGATAATGCCGAGTGTTGAGATAGAGAGTATCCACCAATGCCAGAGTAGGGGCGTGTGCGCTGGATTTTGGAAGAAAAGTATCTCAATGAAGAAGATGAAGATTAGGAAAGCCACAAACGGTTTGAAACTGCCCAGTACATAAGAAATAGTGATACGAGAAATACGTTGCAACGCAATACAAAAGAGTAAACAGAGCGCAAAAGCACTGAAACGGCTCACCACTGAAACTAGAACAATCAGAAGAACCGCGCAAAAAAGCTTTGTGCGTGGGTCCATGCGTGAGAGCGTCGAGCCATTATTAATGTATTGCCCAAAGGTGACGTTACGCGAAAGTTCAATCATAGGCTTTTTCTCAATGCGGTAGCTTGTATGTGTACAATTTCATGTTCCAACTCGTCCAGGTTGAGGACATCGGTGCGGATGTCTGGCATAATGTCGCGCAAGGACAGTGCGATGTGTGCCGCCTCCGGTAACGCAATATCCATCGTCGCCAGTTCGTCAGCATGAGCTAAAATCTCACGAGGTGTGCCACTAAATGCCAGCTTGCCCTGATTGAGAATGTGAATAACATCGGCAATTTCGATGACATCATCCAGACTACTGGAGATATAGATAATCGTCATTGAATGTCGCTGTCTTAGCGTCTCAACGAGAGCTAGCAGTTCGCGCCGTCCACGGGGATCGAGTCCAGCAGTCGGTTCATCGAAGATCATAACTTTTGGTTGTAGAGCCAGCACACCAGCAATGGCAACCCGCCGTTTTTGCCCACCACTCAGAGCGTAGGTATAGCGTGTGCGAAAATGTTCATAGGATAGCCCAACAACCTCCAGTGATTCCTGCACCAGCCGACGCGATTCCGCCAGTGAAAATTTCTTCATGCGTGGCCCAAATGAGACATCTTTGCCGACCGTCTCCTCGAAAATTTGCGCTTCGGGCGACTGAAAGACTACTCCCACCGAGGTGCGGATACGCTGCATATCAAAGGTTTTCGCTGTAACGTCATCACCCTCAAAAAAGACGCTAGCGGGCGCGGGTTTAATCAGACCAGCCAGGATATCGACCACGGTAGATTTGCCTGCTTGTGTTGGACCTACCAGTGCGATGGTTTGCTGTTCAGGAATGCTCAAAGAGAGGCCATGCAAGGCATCACTGGCAAAGGGTGTGCCGCGCAGGTAGGTATGCGAGATGTTTTTTAACTCGAAGAGCATAAGCCCACCTTCAACTGTTCGACAGAGAGTACCACCTCTGGCATCTGGCTCCATCCCTGCTGGCGCAAACGCTGGCCCAGGCGTGTCACCATTGGTACATCGAGTCCCACGGCCTGTAACTCATCAGCACGCGCAAATATCTCTGCTGGTGTACCATCCATCACGAGATGCCCGGCATCCATCACGATGACGCGCTGAAAATCGATCACTTCGTGCATGAAGTGTGTGATGTGTATAACTGTAATGCCGCGTTCTTGTGCCAATCTACGCGCGGTTTCCAAAAGATGGCGTGCGGTCTGACCAGAGATCATCGTGGTTGGCTCATCGAGGAGTAGATAGCGTGGGCGCATTGCCAGCACACCAGCGATGGTGACACGTTGTTTCTGGCCCACGGAGAGTTCGCTGATCGCCATTGAGGCATATGATTCCAGGCCAAGCAGTGCCATTGCTTCTTCGATGCGTTCGTTAATCTCATGGCGTGGTAAGCCGAGATTTTCCGGTCCGAAGGCGATATCGTCAATAACGGTATTAGCGACAAGTTGGTCGTCGGGATTCTGAAAAACGATACCGACGCGCTGGCGAATTGTCCAGAGTCGCTCATCGGTTGCTGTTGTGGGCATATCATCGACCAGAATGTTACCTTCGGTTGGGTGCAAGACTGCGGCGAGCAGTTTGACCAGTGTACTCTTGCCGGAACCGTTATGACCGATGATAGCAATAGTTTCGCCTTCACCAATCGTAAGATTGACGTTTTTAAGGGCTGGGGGTACATCTTCCTCCCCCAGCGCACTGTAATTGAATGTGACGTTGTTGATTGTAATCATATGGCTTAGTAGGGCAATTCTTCGCGTGCTTTCGTGTCGCGTGCGCGTACCACGCGCGATTGAATAATAAAGAAGGCGCGTACAACGACAAGCGTGATGATTGCGGCGACGATAGCTTCACCGATAGCTTGTGGAATAACCGGAATGATACCGGCGAGAGGTAGATAGCCACGAATGACAATCATGCCTAACACAAGGATAGTATTAGTAAGTGAACCAACCAGACCGGCCACAATGGCTGCCAGATCAAGGTTAATACGTACCAATGCCGCAAATGCTGCCCAGGCGGTCAAACCGATGAAGATACGTGGAAGGATGGAGACCAACGGATCCTTGAAAAAAGGAACTGTGGCGCGTGTAAAACTCAAAATGCCAAAGATCAAGCCAGAGATAAGACCGACGATAGGACCGCCAATAACACCACCAACGATAGTTGGAATGTGTTCTGTCGTTGCGCTACCGATAGCATTAGGGAGTGGAATAAAGCCTAGACCAGGGACGACGCCTAGAATAATGGTGATAGCGGCGAGAACACCAGCGATAACGATGCGTTCAGTAGTGAGACGCCACGGATTGGCGGTAGAAGAGCGACCGATAGCCTTGCTCACGAGAAAACTCCTTTGTAATGTAACAGTATGATTTTTCGCTATTCCTCATGTTTATCTGTATTCAATGGGAATAATATGAGAAGATAGCTGAAATCATACGTCTACCGTCATAGATCAGCAAGAAAAGAAAGTACCAAGACCGATTTCTAAAAGCGACGCATCCTCCCTACTATGTTTTATGTCAAGAGGGTTGCACATTGCCCTAAAGTATATCGTCTGTATGGATGAGTGTCAAGGAAGCGGATTTGGTTAGCGTGTGAGCGTTTTCACGCCAGCGGGGCCGCCGACAATGACACGCTCGGCCATATTCAGGAACAGACCCGTTTCGACGACGCCGACGATGTGAATAATCTGTTCATTGAGCGCGTGTGGGTCGCTGACGCCTTGTGGAAAAGCGCAATCCAGAATCATGTTGTGGTTATCGGTGATAAAAGGTTGCCCGGCTACTGTGCGCACCGTCACGATAGCTCCCAGGCTCTCCAGGCGTTTATGTACGGGCGTGATGGCAAATGGGACGACTTCGACTGGTACGGGGAAGCGCGTGACCAATCGTTCAACCAGCTTGTTTATATCCGCAATGACGATAAATCGGCGAGCCGCTGTAGCGATAACCTTCTCGCGTACCAACGCACCACCAGCGCCTTTGAGCAGGTTGAGTTGCGGGTCAACCTCGTCTGCTCCATCGATATACAAGTCGAGTTCTGAATGGGTATCAAGGTCGGTAATAGGAATGCCGAGGCTGCTGGCGAGATCATAAGTGGCCCGTGAGGAAGGCACCGCGCCAACAATGTGCAGTCCCTTTTCAAGACGCTGTGCAAGCGCCTGTACCATATATGTCGCGGTTGAACCAGTACCCAGACCAATAACCATGCCATCCTCGATAAACTGAACGGAAGTGGCACCAGCCATCTGTTTCCAGGTATCCTGTGCGATATCTTGCTCTGCCATACTCTTTGTCCTTATCCTGTCGTCGTAGTGTTATCAAGCTGAGTATAGCACGTGTGAAAGGAAGACAACAAATGAGCTTTTGAAGCTAAGATAGGATGAGCGCAAGGCAAGGACTACCCTGCTGCAAGTTGCGAAATCTGTGGTACACCTTCTTTGGGGATACGTCTTGTCATCTGTACAGCATCGTGATACACTCATCGAGTAAAATATGTCCGAGGTCTCTATCATAGTACCCTCTGTATGCACTCTGCATAACAATGATAGGACGAGGATGGCAGGAAACCCTGTGCAGGAAGGTAACAGCTATGTCGGGACAATGGCGTGTGCTGCTGGTAAAAGACGACGAAAGCCAGAATGAGAGTATTGTGACTACTATGCGCAAAGATAGCTATCTCGTGCATGGGGCTATTAGCATTGCCGAGGCTATGCGTTTGCTCTGGTCGCAAGAATATGATGTAGTGATCTGTGATCTACAAATGCCTGATGTGAACAGCTTAGAACTCCTGCAATGGGCCGCGACTTATCGCCCTAACACTCGTTTCATTATCGTTGGTCCGGCTGACTCTGAGGCGCTACAGTTGCAAGCTTTGGAGACTGGCGCTGTTGGCTATCTGCCCAGGCCGCTCACGGTGCCTGTATTGAAAGAAGAACTGCGGCGTCTCTTGCAGCAGACAGGCTTCTCAGCTAACCTGGATTCATTCGATTTACTCGATGTGATTCAGATTATCAATATGAGCCGTAAGACCATTGCCTTGTTGGTCAATGTTGGGTTGGAAGAGCGTGGTTTGTTGGGGTTCCGCGAGGGAGAACTGGTCTATGCCGAATATGGTTTGCTGCGCGGAGAAGAGGCATTTTTCGCGTTGGCGGCGCATAAAAATGGTACGGTGGTGCATCAGCTCTGGAATGAGCAGGTGACGCCAAATGTTGCGCATCCCCTTTCACGGTTGATTCTTCAGGCGTTACACTATCGTTCACGTTTCGCGCACCGTTATCAGATGACGGGTGAGCAGGTCGCGGTCAGCACCGCTACATCATCGCCCCCTGTGTTACCTGCCGAGCAAGAAGATGATAGTCCATTTCAGGTGTTGACGGAATATAACGAACTGGATACGCCCTTCCAGGTAGTGGCACAAACTTCGCAGATGATGGAGGATACCCCTGCGTATACTATGCAACAGCAGCATGAGGATGGTTTCAATGAGAAGGAGTGGTGGCAACCAACGGGTAAGGCGCATAGTATTCACACTACTTCTCCCCGAACAACCACCTCGCCGATAGGCCGCATACCAATGATTTCACATCCGTCTTCTGGGTCGCGGAACCTCGATGGGCAAGGGCCGCATACTCCAGCGCAAGGAATATCTGGCGAGTTGCCGTCAACCACACCGTCGGTGCCGGATTATCGTCAAGAGTTGCCTTCCTGGCTCACTGAGCCGCCATCCTCGACGAGTATGCCTGCTATGCCAAATATGCGTCCTGCGACACTCTCTGGCACAAATCACATTCCGGCGACCCCACGTCGTGTTACGCCCTCGGAGTGGCAAGGACCAGCATCCGTTGGTCAGGCGACTGGCCCTCTGGTACCTAAAGAGGCAAGTAGTGCCTTGCAAAGCTTACCACCGCCTGCCAGCACAGGATCACATACCACCGCACAATTGAGTGGTAAACAGATACCGCTTGTTCCAGCTTCACCTGAGTGGGTAGCGCCAGGCAGACCTTCAGTACCGTTGCAGAGCCTCTCGATGACTCCTCATAATGGCAGTGCTACATCTGGCCTATTGAAGCGTGAACATGAGGCACAGACCCTATCAAATGGAGCAGAATCGTCGAAACATCCTGCGGTCAGGCATGGCTATAACTATGATGCGATTGTGTTGGCGCTTCAGACGCTTGGCTATTCAGTCGCTGGCTTCATTGCTACTGCGGTCGTAACACTGGATGGGCAACCTATCGCGCAGGTTGCGGTCGATGACCTGGATATATCGCGTGTCTGTAAACACTTTAGCACAATTCTCAAAAGCGTGTTACAATCTCTAGATCAGGGTGTATGGGGCATGTATGAAGATACTGTGATTACTAGCGCGGACCGTCATATTCTGATGAGCCTGGTTGGAAAAGAGAAAAACGCTTTCCAGGTGCTAATTACGACCCGTGAATCTGATCCGGTAGAGAGTCTTAACGTGATGGCAAACATTGAGAGTGCTATCACCGCAGCATTGCAATCCTAGAGAGATAGTATATGAGCGAGAAAAAAGTCACCAGTGAAGAGGAAAAGAGAAATAACCGTTTTTCCTTCATCGTGGGCATTGTCATTGCTCTGGTGATAATCGTCCTCTTCACCATTTTCTTTAATAAGTAGGGATGTGATGTATCACGCCTTGCTTGATGGCTATGCGTTGGATGCAGGGGATGCAGGGGATGCAGGCATGCCCAGGAGTTTGCACAAACGCTCCATGTCAATGTCGCCGTCTTTCCCAACATTGATGTTGGGAGGTGCGGAGGGTTGACTGGACTTGTCAGATGGTATTCGCTGCTTGCTAGTAGGCGTATTCAAGTTGGGCTGTGGTTTCAACAGTGATGATAGACGTGAATTACCCTCATTGAGAAGTGGAATATCCTTTTTTGGCTCTGTTTGCTGCTTGAGATGCCGCAAACGTTGCTCAATCTCTTGCTCATCTGTCAACTGAGCGAGTTGTGTATCCAGGTCGAGCTTGTGTAGTTCTGCCATTGCTTGTGCGCGTGCCTCAGCTTCATAAACCGCATCCTGTGCTTTGGTTGCGCTTTCTTTCTCTTTAGGTGAACTATTTTTGCCGAGTGCCTCATAGACACGCTGTTGGATAAGGGCGCTACGCTTACGTGAGGCAAGTAGCTCAATGGTAGTATCCACCTCGGAGATTTTAGCTTCAAGACGACGAAGCGCCTCGCGCATACGTACAACCTGTTGCTCCAACTCTTGCTGTTGTTGCTGATAGCGTTGAGCATAGCGGTTGATCTCGTTATAGCGTGCAAGAGCAGAGCGGGCAGCATCATCGTTGCCTTGCCGTACTGCCTGCTCGGCCTTTTTGAACCACACATTCGCCTCCGCCTGACGTTCCTGACTCCGCTGCTGAAGTTTACGGCTTTCGGCGATAGCGGTTGCTACCTGTGTTTTCACCTGCACCAACTGATTACGCATATCGAGTTGGAGTTGCCGTAATGCCTTTTCAGGGTCATCAGCCTTCTCAACAACAGTATTGAGATTGGCTTGCAGCAGAGTAAGGACACGTTCAAGCAGATTCATGTGCGCTCT
>JAJZEJ010000099.1 GCA_021828635.1 Chloroflexota bacterium | reverse complement strand
TGGCGTGCTTGTTCTTACAGGCTGCATGCCGCCGACTGGGGCTGGGGTTGCCATCGCGGGATTGTTACTTTGAGGTGCCGATGTAGGACGTAGCGGAGGTAACGCTGGTCCGGCTGAACCATTAGCAGGGCGCACGGGTGTCTGTGGTATCTGAGGTGGCTGCCCTGTGGGACGTAGGGCTGGTGGTTGTGGTTGTGGACTTCGCCCTGGTTGCCCCATTGGTGCTTGTCCGCGCTGGATCGGCGGCAATACTGGAGCCGCACTGGGTGCAGTTGGTTTCACTGCATTAGGTGGTGTTGCTCCACCTGCTGGCGGCGCGGACATCCCCGCTGGGGTAAATCCACATTTATTACAAAAACGAGCGTTCGCTGGAAGTTCATTATTACATTTGGGACAACGAAACGTAGCCATTGTCTTTTCTCATCCTACCTTTTGTCTGGTTATGAGCATCATTCCCCTTACCACTCAACCTCTATATATCAGCCACAACATCTGGCTCATCACACTCTATATAATGAAAGCATATTGGTAATGCTATGGTTGCATATCTTTCAGCAATGAGCAACTTTTCAGTACCATTGTCTCTTTTTACCACGGCCTGAGAAGCTCAATGGAAGATGTAGAGAGGTGTTTGCGGAGACCAAAAACAACAGCATAGGATGTGGTGGAGAGGCCATCAGCCTGAGCGCGTACCACAGGAGGCATGCTCATTTTCCTCTGTTAATCATCCTATGCTACCTCATCATGATGCAAGATGCACACCGAACGGGTAAGGTGAACACCTGAGAAAATATAAGGTTTTTTCTCAGCAAATTCTGAACCTTTTGATCTTGACGAACGGCGAAAAAACGCTAAAATCTATATTAGAATAGAGATAATTTATAGATTTATGAGGTTTGCATGCACATCGTCATTCTTGGCGTCGATCACACCACTGCGCCTATTGCATTACGTGAGCGACTCGCCTGCTCATCTCGTCAGGTTTCTCACGTGCTAAGCGCCACGCAGCCCATAGCTGAAGAAGCTCTTCTCCTCTCAACATGTAACCGCATTGAACTCTATGCTATCTGTGCTGATGCTGAAAGCGAGCGAAGTATGCTACTGCGCCTTCTGAGCGAGGCACGTCAGGTAGCGCAGGAGGAGATCGCGGCCCATTGCTACTTCTTGATCGATGAGCAGGCTGTCGCGCACCTCTTTGGCGTTGCCTGTGGCATCTATTCTCTCGTGCCTGGTGAACCGCAGATACAGGGACAGGTAGTTGAGGCCATGGAGATTGCGCAGGGTGCGGGTTATGCCGGACCTATTCTCTCTGCTCTCTTCCGCGCCGCACTCGCAACTGGCAAGCGAGCGCGTAGTGAGACTGGTATCAGCCGCAATGCCGCTTCAGTCAGCCATGTAGCTGTTCAATTGGCGCGTCATCTCTTCCCTGACCTGCATCAGGCTAGCGTATTGCTGGTCGGTTCTGGCGAGATGAGCGAGTTGGCTGCTCGCAATCTATGCGATAATGGGGCGCAACGATTGGTGATTGTCAACCGTACTCATGAGCATGCGATACAATTGGCACAATCACTGGGCGCGACGCATCGCCCTTTTTCCGCATTGGAAGATGCACTGGTGGAGGCCGATGTCGTCATCAGCTCGACTCTTTCGCCACGTGCATTGGTGACGCTGGAACTGATGCAGCGCGTTATGCAGCGCCGTGAAGGACATTCGTTGCTGCTCATCGATATCGCGTTGCCTCGCGATGTTGACCCGGCAGTAGCTGCGTTGCCCCAAGTCTATTTGTACAATCTCGATGATCTTCAGGCTGAGGTAGCGCGTGGTATCCAGATGCGTTTGCAAGAAGTTGAGCATGTGCGGAGCATTGTCACTGAAGAAGTGCAGGCATTCATGCGCTGGCTCGCATCTTTGAGCGTGGTTGGCACCATTAGCGATCTACGTCAGTATGTGGAACTGCTACGCAAGCAGGAGCTAGACCGCACTATGCGCCAGCTCTCCATTTCTCTCTCGGAGCGGGAGGCGGCAGCGGTGCAAGAATTGACTACACGCTTTATGAATAAACTATTGCATACACCGATGTTGCGCTTAAAAGATGCGGCGGCATCCGGGCGTGGACATGTGTATGCTGAAGCCTTGCGCTATCTTTTTGCTTTGGAAGAGAATAATGAGAATAACAATAGGGACACGAGCCAGCAGGCTCGCCATGATACAGACGGAGTCGGTTTGCCAGAGACTTCATCAGCAGTGGCCCGGCCTTGAGATTGCTATCGAGCAGATTCACACGACCGGTGATCGTGTGACCAATGTGCCACTGTCCAAAATCGGCGGCGATGGCGTCTTTGTGACAGAGATTGAACGCGCTTTGCAAGAGCGGCGTATAGATCTAGCCGTACATAGCCTGAAAGACTTACCGACGGTGCAACCTGATGGTGTCAAACTGGTCATTTTGGGGCCACGCGAGGATGTGCGCGATGTCTTTGTCTCGAACGCCGAATTTCAGCTTGTGGATGGGCGTTTGATGCCTGTGCAGGCTATACAGACTACCCCATTGCGCATTGGTACATGCAGTCTGCGTCGAACAGCGCAAATACTTCTACATTATCCCGATGCTGAAATCCTCTCTTTACGGGGCAATGTCGATACACGCTTGCGCAAATTGGAGGCAGGTCTGTATGACGGGATTGTGCTGGCAGCGGCTGGCTTACATCGCATGGAGCTTCCTGCACAACTTGCTGGGCGTATTACCTATTTCCCTGTGAATCTTATGTTGCCTGCTCCAGGGCAAGGCGCTTTGGCAATAGAGCTACGCGACGAGCCAGAACTCTGCTCATTGTTGGCTCCGCTCAATGATCGCGTGACCCAGGCAACGACAACGGCTGAGCGGATGTTTATGCGCCGACTCGGCGCTGGTTGTTATCTGCCGGTTGCCACCTATAGCGAGATTACAAATGAACAACTGTTGCTGCATGGATTGGTCATCAGCCTGGATGGACAGCGACAGGTGCGCGTCCAGCAAGAAATGCCCTGGCGGGCAGAGACGCGCATGGAGTATGCTGAGGCGCTTGGCATCAGCGCAGCGGAGCAGGCACTGGCGCAGGGGGCGGATGCTATTATTCAAGAGTTAGAGAGTGATGGTAGTAGAGAGCAGGAGCGTCAACGTGTCTGAGCAAATAAGTACAATGCTACCGCTTCGGGGCAAGCGTGTCCTGGTGACACGCACACGTGAGCAAGCCAGTGTGCTGAGTGAACGTCTGCGCCAATTGGGGGCCATTCCTGTTGAGTTTCCCACTATCCGTATTGTGCCACCACAGGACTGGACACAGCTCGATGCAGCTCTCAAACGGCTCTTCACGCTTGATGATAGTGGTCGTCCTTATTATGATTGGCTAGTCTTGACCAGTGCGAACGGTGTGCAAATCTGTTGTGAACGTTTGCAACAGCTTGGCTATGCTCCAAAGGATATGCGTGTACCGGTTGCGACAATTGGCCCGGCAACGGCTGCAATGCTAGCCCGCTATGGTATTCAGGCCGCATTGATACCCGAAGAATACGTAGCGGAGAGTGTGGCGATTGCTCTGCGGAACGATGCGCAACAAAAGAATATTTCGTTGCGCGGTCAGCGTATCTTGCTAGCGCGAGCGGCAGAAGCACGTAAAGTACTGACGATTGCCTTAGAGCAAGAAGGGGCGCTGATAGATGAGATACCCGCATATTCTACCCAAGCCGCAGATCGTGACGATGAACAGGGACGTGCTATCCTGCAACAGCTTCAACAACAGCAACTTGATCTGCTAACCTTTACCAGTGCTTCAACTGTGCGTCATTTTGTAGCATGGCTGAAACAATACGCGCAAGGTGATCTTGATGCCTATCACAACTTGCTTCACCTGTGTGCGCAAACAACTATCGCATGTATTGGCCCAATCACCGCACAAGCTGCTTGTGAACTTTCTTTGCCTGTTCATATCGAAGCTGAGGAGTTTACTATTGATGGCCTGGTAGCGGCGATTGTTCAATTTGTTATTCAGGAGGATAGATCATGGCGGAACAAACAGTAATCACTTCTGATATACAGGCAACGCGCCCTGAAATGCCAGAAACACCACAGACAGAGCCAGCAGCGCAACCCGCGCAGCCTAAGCCCAAGCAGCCACGCCAGTTTGTGCGTTTCACCTTTTATAAACTCGACCCGCAGTGGTTTCTGCTTCCAACTGATGTGCGTGAAGGCGGCAGGCAACAGTTCAAAGAAATCGTCGAGCGGTATGGCGAAGAGAAGCTGATTCGCACTTTTAGCCTCTATGGTGTGCGCTCAGATTGCGATTTTATGATCTGGCAAGCCACCTATGATATTGATGATCTGCGCTCACTGAGTAGCCAGATTCGTCGTAGTGCAATAGGACCATACCTGCGTGAATCGCATGGTTTCCTCTCCATGACCAAGCGTTCGGTCTATGTGGGTAAGAATGCGCGTGGTGTACATGACCCGCGTCTGGTGATTACACCGGATGATAAGAAATATCTCTTTGTCTATCCCTTTGTCAAGACACGCCCGTGGTATGCGTTACCAGTAGAAGACCGCAAGCGCATGATGAACGAGCATATTAGTGTCGGCCTGAAATATCCTAGCGTCTCGCTCAACACTACCTATTCTTTCGGTCTGGACGATCAGGAGTTCGTCGTCGCCTTCGAGACCGACAACATCGCCGATTTCCTTGATCTCGTGCAAGAACTACGTGAGACCGAAGCCAGCATGTATACCCTGCGTGACACGCCTATGTTTACCTGCGTGGCGCAACCCCTTGAAGGTATTCTCGAAGCAATTGGAGCATAACAATAGATGAGGAGACGCATCCAGTGTGATACGTCTCCTCTTTTTTTGAGGCATATATGAGTAATCAATTATCTACTGGTAGTGACTTGAATCTCGCACATTCGCGGGAATTGTATCAAGAGGCGCAGACGTTATTACCGGGTGGTGTGAATAGCCCTGTGCGAGCATTTCGCGGTGTTGGTGGTGAGCCGATCTTCATCGATCATGCTCATGGTCCCTACCTCTATGATGTCGATGGCAACCGCTATCTTGACTATGTACAGTCGTGGGGGCCAATGATTCTCGGTCACGCCTATCCGTCAGTAGTGGAGGCTGTCGTACAGGCCAGCCAGCGCGGCTTTAGTTTTGGCGCACCAACGCAGGCCGAGAGCGAACTGGCGAAGCTGGTCATGGATTGCGTTCCTTCTGTTGAGATGATTCGCTTTGTTAATTCCGGCACTGAGGCAACGATGAGCGCCTTGCGATTGGCACGCGCCTACACGGGACGTAGCAAGATCATCAAGTTCAGTGGCTGCTATCATGGTCACGCCGATATGCTACTGGTGCAGGCCGGTTCTGGTGTGGCGACGATGGGCCTGCCCGATAGTCCTGGTGTGCTACGGGAGACGACCTGCAATACGCTCACCCCAGCTTATAACGATGCTCTTGCCGTTGAACAACTCTTTCAGACATATCCCAGTGACATCGCGGCCATCATTGTTGAACCCGTGGCTGCTAACATGGGTCTTGTATTGCCGCAAGCCGATTTCCTGGAGGCTCTGCGTCGCCTGACCCAACACTATGGTGCATTACTGATCTTTGATGAGGTGATGACTGGCTTCCGTGTGGCTTTGGGTGGTATGCAGACACGTACCCATATCACACCCGATTTAACCTGCTTCGGCAAGATTATCGGCGGCGGTTTACCAGTCGGTGCCTATGGTGGACGGCGTGAGATTATGCAGCAGGTCGCACCGGTTGGCCCCATGTATCAGGCGGGTACGCTCTCCGGCAATCCACTGGCGATGGCAGCTGGTATCGCTACACTGACTGAATTGCGTAAGCTGGGTCAATACGAGCAATTGGAGCAGAAGAGCCAGCTGCTTGGTGATGGCGTCATGGAGGCAATGCGCAAGACTAGCACTCCTGCGCAAATAGTCCGTATCGGCGCGATGTTCTGCCTCTACTTCTCGGCTGAGCCTGTGACCAATTATGCTGATGCGAAGCGTGCGGATACGGCGCGTTTTGCGCGTTTCTTCTGGAAGATGTTAGAGCAAGGTATCTATCTGCCACCGTCACAGTTTGAAGCTTGCTTCATTTCGCTGGCTCTAGACGATGATATGCTAACTCAGACAGTTGCGAGTATTGAAGTTGCCTTGCGTGCTAGCGCGTAGTAAGTGAAAGTGAGAGCAGAAGAGGAGTTTTGAGATGAGTATGTTTCCAACTGTACGTTTGCGTCGCACGCGCCAGAACGAGAAAATACGCGGCTTAATTCGTGAGACGCATCTGAGTGTCGATCAGCTAATCTATCCGTTGTTCATTGCCGAGGGCATCGACGCGCCCAATGAGATTTCCTCTATGCCCGGCATCGTGCAGTGGCCGCTTAAGCTGGTTGGGCGCGAAGTTGAGCGTATTGCTAACCTGGGTATTCCGGCGGTGTTGCTCTTTGGCATTCCCAATGAGAAGGACGAAGTTGGCTCACAGGCGTATGCATCCGAGGGTATTATTCAGCAGGCCATTCGTGCGATCAAGCAGGAAGCGCCGGAGACGCTGGTGATTACTGATGTCTGTCTGTGTGAATATACCAGTCACGGACATTGCGGCGTCATCCATAATGGAACGGTACAGAACGACGAATCGCTTGAATTGCTGGCGCGGATGGCCCTCTCACACGCTGAGGCGGGAGCCGATATCGTGGCTCCCTCTGATATGATGGATGGTCGTGTTGGGGCGATGCGCCACGTGCTGGACGAAAATGGCTTCCAGGGCATGCCGATTATGGCCTATTCCGCCAAGTTCGCCAGTGGTTTCTACGGCCCGTTCCGCGATGCCGCCGGTTCCACACCACAATTTGGCGACCGTCGTTCTTATCAGATGGACCCGGCCAACGGACGCGAAGCACTGCGCGAAGTTGCCCTTGACATCGAAGAGGGCGCGGATATCGTGATGGTCAAGCCCGCTCTGCCCTACCTGGACATCATTCGCCAGGTGCGTGACCGCTTTGATCTACCGATTGCCGCCTACAACGTCAGTGGCGAATATTCCATGATTAAAGCCGCCGCCCAGAACGGCTGGATTGACGAG
>JAJZEJ010000065.1 GCA_021828635.1 Chloroflexota bacterium | reverse complement strand
CCTATTTGTTCATGGGCCTGCTTTGCGCGCGGGAAGCTTTCAACGACGATTCGCCCATCGAGCGGCGACTCCGCCAGCGCATCACAGCGCTCTGGGAGGATGCCGAGTGGAACTGGCACACGCAAGAAAAGAAAAGTTCGTCGGGTCGCTGAGACAAATCCCTATAGCGCGTCAGGAGCGCAAACATTGGTGGAGGAGTCACCACGTGTCGCTCCGCCACTTCCCGCACCAGTGGTGCAAGAAAAATTACCTGTGCAAAATGTTGTATCTACTTCTGCTCAACCTGCTGCTGTAATACCTGTCGTTGCTTCATCTTCACGTGCATCTTCACTACCAGCTCTAGCCCGTTCTAAGCAAGAGCAGACTGTAATGCCGGTCGAGGGTGTGCTGAATTGTCAGCAGTGTCGCACACAATTGGCTGAATATGCGGAAGCAATGGATAGAGGCGAAAATGTAGCTCTGCTCTATCCAGCAATGTACGAACATCTTCTCACCTGCGAGTCTGGTTGCCTTATCCTGCTTGACCTCTTTCGACAAGATGCGAAGGCGACACGCAAATATCGGCGGCGACCAGTGCGCGACCCCTTTAGTGCCATTGGTTGGGAGCTATCGGGCTTTTTTCGGGGCGGTCAGATTACCCTGTTCACGAAGGCGCTCTCTTATGGTACGCTTATTTTATTGGTATTGGTGGCCTCGTTCAGTGTTTATTTTACTTTTCAGTGGGAATACGCTCGCACTCATACTATTCCTGCTCATCTCATTCCTACTCCCGATGGCATTGGTCTGAGTGATGGCCTGAAAATCTATGATGCCTGTAATGCAGCCAGTTACCAGGATAAACGTGCAGCGGCAGAGGCTATGCAACGTGGCGACAACGGCAAGGCCAGTAGCCTACTGGCTGCTGCGATGAAAGCACCGCTTTCTGATACTTCTGGTTGCAATGGCGCGGAAGCCGCGATTTATCGTCAAGACCTGTTGGTACGTCAGTCCGGTCGGCCCTATGGCATCGTTGTAGTGAGCTTCGATAGTGGCCCAGGCAATGCTGACCCGCAAGGTGGTACTGATCGCCACATACTCTATGCTGCCTATACTCAGGAACTAGTGGGAGCTTACATTGGTCAGCAAGTTTATAATGCCTCCCAGATGCAGATTGCAGGTGCGCCACTGCTCTATCTGGTGCTGGCGAATACAACCGGTGTGGAGCAGGGGGCGCTTCAGGTCGCCGACATGGTTTCACAACTGGTGACAAATGGGAATCTGCAACAGTTTGGTTTGCTGGCACAGGGAACGCATCCTATTCTCTCCGTGCTGGGTTTAGGACCGAGTAGTCTGGTGCAGGTTGTGCTACCAATTCTTTGCAAAGCCGGTATTCCGACGATTGTGCCAACGGCAACTGGGTTGTTCATCATCAACCTGCTAGAGCAAACGTCGCTGTATCGTCATTGTGCGCCTGGCTTTGCCTTTGTGCGCTTCTCTCCCGATGATGCACGCCAGAGTCAGCTTGCCGCATCCTATGCCTACAGCAATTTACATATGCGTAATGCCGCCGTATTTTATGATCCCAGCAATCCTTCGTCATCTGGCTCAGCACAAGGCTTTATGAGCAACTTTACGGCTTATCATGGTACGCGCATTGTGGCACAGGAGACGGCTGTTGCCAGTGGATTAGTTGATGCTAATGGGCGTCCGCAAGCACCACGCGAGATTTTGCTAGATGCCCTCAATGATGCCTTGCAGGCGAAGCCGCGTCCAGACCTGATCTTCGCGCCACTGTTGACGAATGATGTGATTACACTGGCACAGGCTATTGCCAAATTACCACAAAATCAGCAACCGACGCTCATGATCGGCGGAGAGTTTGTGCAACCAGCAGCGTTGCAGGGATTGGTAGTGTGGGCGCGGCAGCAGCAGTTGGCTCTACCGCACATCTATGTCTCGCTCTCCTCAGCGGCGCGGCCACCGAACAATACACCCTGGCAAAAGGAGTTCTATGCCAGTTTCTGCACTTCGTTTGCCTCACCTGGGAGTTTCTGTAGCGGAGCAGCGGCGCTCGATCAGGGGGCGCTCTTCTTCGGTGATGGCATCGAGATTATTGCTAATGCTGTTGGACCGATAAAGAATGCCACACAATTCCCCAGCACGGCACAACTAGTAAAAAATATCAGTGCCGAGAAATTTGACGGGGTGAGCTGTCCAATCGCCTTGCGCCTGAACTACAATGTGATCGTGACTAGCACAAAAGCCTTGCCTGTTATTCTCGGCATGCAGCCCGACGGTAGCATTCAGATCATGCAATGATATTCGTGCGTATGGGAGCGTGATTTATCACTCCCCTACGGTTGCGTTGCTCATTAACGTATGTTATTCTGTTTGTACATGTTCGCATGAAAAAATACTATGCCGCCTGCTGGCAAAAGGCTTGAAGCTACCTGACAAATAGCAGGAGAGTATTTTTTATGTGTCGGGAAAGAGATGGCTATGGAATTGCTTGTCGTGACACTCATACATACTTATCCACAACGTGATATTGATGCTACCGCACGTCTACGTCTGATTGCCGACACTATTCGTAACGCGCCTGGCTTGATGAACGTGAGCCTGTACCGCAACCGTGGGCAAATATCGCGTTTTCTTATGCTAACGAATTGGGATAGCGAAGAGAGTTGGCAAGAGTCCTATGAGCGCCATAGTCCCCAAAGTCTGTTACTCAGCTCGGCGGCAGAGTTGCTAACAACTTCGCCTGAACAATGGCTCATGCACTATCTTTGGGGTTATACTCGTCCTGCGGCTATCCCTGTCTATGCCTCGGCTCATCTGGCACATATTCGTCCAGAGCAGGCAGAACTGGCACAACAAGGATGGATTGAAGCGTTGCGACGGCAAGCACGTTTTCCTCTACTGGCTTTTGCGTTTCTGGCACGTGGTAGTTACGAACATGCTATGCTATCTACTCCAGCTATACCGCAAGAAGCGGAGTCGCGTGAGGCAAGCTATCGTCACAGCGCGGTTTTTTTGAATGTATTGAATTGGGCCAATGATGCTGACCGCGAGGATTTCTACGCCGATACGACCTACCAGGCCATCAATCGTTTTATCGGCACATTAGGTACGATGCAAACGTTGTCTTTAGAACCTCTTTAAGGATGCGTTCAGTCATCAGTCAGAGGATGTTTCGGCAACCGGCCGATCATAATATTTTTTGAGTTCTGCCTGCAAAAATGCCCTGTTTGCCCACATAGTGCTGGTAAACGTATGATATTCACCGTCACATAGTGGTGCAGGCTGAGGGCATTTGCGATGTGGGTTCAGGCGAAAACGTAGTGTATTTCCTTGTACTTCAACCCAGATGTGGCGTCGCGTATAGCCTGTTCCCCATTTGAATAAAACCATCGAGTCATATTCTTCAAAGAAGCCACGCCCTTTGAGTAAATTTTTATTGATACTTTGCAACATCTCTGCCAGCCCGCTATCACGCAGGACATGTTTGGCATTTTCGCGTAGTGCGAGCCGTTGTGCTTCGCGTTCCTGTTCTGTTAGCGCAAGTTCCATTGGTTCGTCTTGTAGCTCGTGATATTCCTGGCTCGTGACCGTGCCATCCTTTCGACTTGTAATGTGCCGCCAGGCGTGTTACCTGGTCGCACATTACTTGTGATTGCTTGTTATGATCTTTTACAAGAGATCATATCCAGCATATCATAAATGTGTGGCCTCTTGCCATGTATGCTCGCTGGAGCCTTCTACAACTCCGCAAACACATCTTCCATCAGGTGGAACCGTTCATATGGTATCACTATCTCGTCTTGCGAAAGATGAGGGGGTACGCCGATGTAAGGAAATGACGGGACGTGAGGTAGTGTGTGAGAGTAGTTTGGTTGGTGGCTATTTTGCAGTGAGGTAAGGCAGAATACATTGTTGGGAGATTGTTTGGCGCGACGTTTTGCCTCTGCGGCCAGCGAGCCAATATCCTCGAGACTATGTGGATAACGAAATTGACCACTAACCACGCCGATAGAGAGGGAAACCAATGGGAACTGGTAAGGGCGTCCCTTGCGATCTAGTCCACTAATGGTGCCGCGTTCACGGTCTTCAGGGCGGTAGAGCTTCTGACTTTCCTCACGATAGCGTTCCAGGATGTGTTGACAAAGCAGTTTGACACGATCAGGAGTACTGACGACGACGAAATCGTCGCCGCCGATATGTCCAACGAAATCTTCGACATTGCCAAAATCACGTACAACCTGCTGGCAGATTTGGGCAACAAGCAGAATCATAGAATTGCCAGCAAGGAAACCATAGACATCATTAAAAGCTTTGAAATTATCGAGGTCCAGATACAGGATACTCCAGGGATCGATTTCGTTCATTTTGTAGTCAATGGCGCGTTCCAATTGTAGGCCGCCAGGAAGCTGTGTGAGTGGTGAAAGAGAGCTTTGTTGCATACGACAAAGTTGTCTATGGACACAGGACAGCAATTCATCAGCATTAAACGGTTTCGTGATATAGCCATCCACGCCTAAATCAAAGGCATGAGCTTTATTGGCTGGCGAACTGAAGGCGCTCAGAACAATAATGGGAATATGCATGCTCTTTGGATGTTCGCGCAAACGACGGATCACCTCATAGCCATCAATGCCTGGTAGCATGATATCCAAGATAATGAGTTGAGGTGCTTCACGTAGTGCGAACTGGATCGCCTCTTCGCCGCTAAGGATTGAGACTGTCTGATACCCTTCGACTTCCAGTATGTCTTTGAGTAATCTGGCGATAAGTCGCTCATCCTCGACGACTAAAATATTGACCATGAGTGTTCCTGCCTCTACGTTTCACTATGCTACGATGTTGTATACTTCACAAGCTTAGGCCCCGCTCCTCATTTTATGCTCAGGCGTACTTCCTTGCTAATCGGTGAGATATTCCGTTTGCCTGCCGTATATATAGTAGTGGATAATGATACCCATCGTACCATATAAGCGTCGCTGCTTTCGGCGGTGTACGCGCTGGTAGTTCTCCATGCATCAATAGCATATATATCATAACATTGCTATTTTGTCATGGTAAGCAAAAGCCTGACGTCCTTCACTCCCCAGAAGGTAACGTCCAGGTAGAGAACGCAGGAAGAAAAGAACAGTGGCGAAATACGCGAATTGTAAAGAGTTCTTTTCTCTCGTGTTCTGGTAGATCAAGATCAGGTTGCCTCGGCAGTGAAGCGATAAAGGCGTGACCTTGAGCTGATGAAACTGCATCCTTCGCACACATCATCAACGCTGTTTCAAGATGATATGACATATGTTATCTCCAGTATAACATTCTTCTGCTTACCTGCAAAGTCTTTCGACTTCCAAATTTGTCTAAATTGTTCAAGTTGTACCCTTTTATGCCAGGTAGTTGACGCATCGCTCATCCTGAGATAAGATGAATGTGCAAGAACCATCAGGTAGCAGAAGGGCAAACGATGACCTCACCATCACCAATTGAGCGGCCAATCACATTTCCGAGCAGAGGACAACCGCCATATTTGCTCGAAGGCATTGCTCATATACCAGTGGGAATTGAGCAGGCTCCCGTGATTATACTCTGTCATCCGCAGCCAGCTAGTAGTGATATGTATGACCATCTGACAGTAATGTTGGCTCGAAATCTGGCAGAGGAACGCATGATTGCGTTGCGTTTCAATTTTCGAGGCGCGGGCAAAAGTCAGGGACAGCAGTCTGATGGACGGCTGGAACCTCTGGACCTTTCTGGCGCGGTCGATGCGGCATTAACGATACCGGGGGCTAACCCTGCGAAGGTGTGTGTTGTGGGTCATGCCTTCGGAGCCTACATTGCGTTTCTCTATGCTCCGTTTGACCCGCGCATCCGTACTGTCGTTGCGATTAGTCTGCCGCTTTTCCGTATCAGTGGTGGCTTACCGAGAATATTTGAACGCCCAAAATTGTTTGTTACTGGTGAATTCGATGAAATCTGCCCACTGTATAAGCTAGAGCCTTTTGTTGAGCATCTCGATGGCCCAAAGGGCATCAAAGTGATTACCGGCGCACGCCATTTGATGAAGGGCTATGAGGAGCCTGCTATCACGGCTATTATGAAATATGTGAAGGCGTGGGCAACTATGCCTGGAGTGTAAACACATGAATCCTGGAAATCCATTTATTGTCCAGAGTGATCGTACCATTCTGTTAGAAGTAGATCATCCATACTATGCTGAGGCCCGCGATGCACTTGCGCGTTTTGCTGAACTGGAAAAGTCGCCCGAACATATTCATACCTATCGCCTCTCGCCGCTCTCCCTCTGGAACGCTGCCGCCGGTGGCCTGGGCGCATCGACGATTCTGGAATTGCTGGCACGCTACAGCAAATATCCTGTTCCCAACAATGTTGCTACCGATATTCGTGACTATATTAGCCGTTATGGACGCATCAAACTTGTTCGTGGTGGGGCGCAAAATGATGAATTGTTTCTCGTCTCGGAAGATGTAGCATTGTTGCTAGAGGTGTTGCATCACAAACGTATGCAACCCTACCTTTTGCGTCAAGTAGATCGTAATACATTGCAAATTGATGCCGCTCGTCGCGGTCATGTGAAGCAGGCACTGATCCATATTGGCTTTCCAGCGGAAGACCTGGCCGGCTATACCGATGGCTCGCCTTTGCCAATCCGCTTGCTTGATACAACACGTGCGGGCATGCCCTTTGCTCCTCGTGCCTACCAGCAGGCCGCCTCTGATGCCTTCTACGCTGGTGGCGCTCCTGGTGGTGGTAGCGGGGCCGTTGTGCTACCTTGTGGTGCCGGCAAAACCATTGTTGGTCTGGCAACTATCGCCGATATCCAGCGTGCCACGTTGATCCTGACGCCCAATACTATCGCGGTCAGGCAGTGGATTAATGAACTACTTGATAAGACCGACATTGATCCTGGCCTGATTGCCGAGTATACTGGTGAGCGCAAAGATATCGCGCCTATTACCGTTAGTACCTATCAGATGTTAACGTATCGTCGTACTATCAATAACGAACAAGAAGATGCCATCGAATTTTATCCGCACTTCTCGCTTTTCACCAGTTATGACTGGGGTTTGATCATTTACGATGAGGTGCATTTATTGCCCGCACCAGTCTTCCGTATCACAGCTGAAATTC